>JAZGER010000040.1:0-10357 GCA_036478835.1 Gammaproteobacteria bacterium
CCGATGGCATGGCACGCGATGCTTGATCGGGATACGTCGCAGTTACCTTTTCTGGGGGCGGCTATTTTGCGTCATCTGCAGCAATTCCCATCTTTTACAAATGGCCTGAACCGGACTGAGCAACAAATCCTTACGATTGTGAAGCAGGGTGAGCAGATACCCGGTAAAATTTTTGCTGAAAATCAGGTGCTGGATCAGGTCATCTTTATGGGCGATTCTACCTTCTGGCGTTATATCGAGGGTTTGATGCAAGGTGAGGTGCCATTGCTGCTGGTGACAGGACAGGAAGCTTTTGAAATACCGGAGTGCTATCCTTACCCTGAGAGTTTTACAAAGCAGCGGCTCTCGCTGACGACTATGGGCGAAGCGGTGTTGCGGGGTGACGCAGACTGGTTAGATTTGCATCCGCTCGATCGCTGGTATGGTGGGGTTCATCTTCAATCAGACAGTCACTGGCGCTGGGATGAAAGCAATAGAATAGTCGATTTATTTATTACAGAGTAGTGATGCATGTACGAAGCAATAGACAGTCAATATCTGATCCCCTTCGATGGCAGCTTTTGTGTGGCGCAAACCCCAACGATCATTTCCGATATTCCCGGAAAAAAAGAATACAAACGAAAGCTGGAGGATCAGATAGATTATATCGATAACCTTCAGCGCCGGCTCTACGCTTCAGATCAACATTCAGTCCTGTTGATTTTTCAGGCAATGGATGCGGCTGGAAAAGACAGTACGATTCGTGCGGTCATGCGTGGTGTCGACCCAGCAGGGTGCGAGGTCTCATCGTTCAAACAACCGAGCGCCGAAGAGCTGGATCATGATTTCCTCTGGCGTAGCGTGAAACGTTTACCCCAGCGTGGGCGGATCGGTGTTTTCAATCGTAGCTATTATGAAGAAACGCTGGTTGTTCGGGTTCATACGGACTATCTAAAGTCAGAAAAATTACCGCATAATCCGCCGCTGGACACTTTGTGGCAGGAACGCTTTGAATCGATTCAGGATATGGAAAAACATCTGGCTCGTAATGGTACGATGGTTTTAAAGTTTTGGTTAAATGTCTCTCAGGAAGAGCAACATAAGCGCTTTTTATCTCGACTGGATGATAAGCGTAAAAACTGGAAGTTTTCGTCTGGAGATGTTGAGGAAAGTGCGCGCTGGGATGATTATATGCAGGCCTATGAAGCGGCATTAAATGCAACATCTAAACCCTGGGCGCCGTGGTTTGCTATTCCTGCGGATAATAAACCGGCAATGCGGCTTGCCGTGTCTTCCATTATTATCGAATCGATGGAAAAGCTGGGCGTAAAATACCCTGAAGTGACGCAAAAAGAAAAGCGGCGCTTTGAGGAAATGCGGAAATTGTTGGGTAAATTCTGATGATACTTTCAGGTGAGAAAAAGGCATAGCATGACAGGCAGTGTTAATAATGTAGAGTCAGAAAAAAAGCGTTTCGATACGCTGCACGTGGTTTTAATGACTGTGCTCGCGGTTGTTTTGACTGCATTGCTTTCGGTCTGGGTATTTCGAACCTATGTTTTCCCTACACATTTTAAACCGGTCACCTTGTCTGCAAAGGAAGAGCGGCAGCTTGATAGCAAGCTTTCCCAGCTGGGTCTGGAAAGCCTGAATAAACGAAGTCACAATGAATCCGAAAGCGAGTTTGAAAAGCTTGATGCAGAGCCATATAGCGAGAAAGGGGCCAGTCGCGACGTGTCTCTTACAGAAGATGAAGTCAATGCACTGCTCTATAAGAATACAGATTTGGCAGATAAGCTGGTGATCGATTTATCCGATGATTTAATTAGTGCGCGCTTGCTGGTTCCATTAGATGAGGATTTCCCGATTATGGGCGGTAAAACACTCAAGATGAAAGCGGGCGTAGAATTGTCTTATCAGGAGAATCGGCCGCTCGTTGTTTTGAAAGGTGTGAGTGTTATGGGTGTGCCGGTTCCTAACGCCTGGTTGGGCAATTTAAAAAATATCGATCTGATCAAAGAGTATGGTCAGGATCAGGGTTTCTGGAAATCTTTCGCCGAAGGCATAGAATCGCTTGATGTTGAAGAAGGGAAGATTAAAATCCAGTTAAAGGAGTAGTTGTAACAACAACTGCGGTTTATTACAGAAGAAAGAGGGTAAGAAAATGTCATTAGTCAAAGTTATTGAAGTTATCGCCGAATCAAAAAAATCCTGGGATGATGCCGTTGAGAATGCGCTCAAGGATGCGTCAAAATCTGTCAGGAATATTAAATCTATTTATGTTGAAGATATGAAATGTACCGTTGAGGATAACAAGATCAAAAGTTACCGGGTGAATGCAAAAATATCATTCGTAGTCGACTAAGCGACTGAGGTTATCGCCAGGGTTTATTAAAAGTGAACCCTGGATTTTTTTTGTAGGGTTTAAGAATTAAATAAAGAGGATGCATGGGCAATCCTAACGACCGAAGTCAGTTTTTTCCGTTGGTCATTATTGCAGTGATGTTGCTTTCTGGTTGCTCTGCGCATTTCCCAGTCAATCGTAGTTTTTCAGAGCAGTCAACGCTTAACCACATCCAGCCATTAATGCAGCCGGTTAATGTTCAGCCGCAGCGTTCGAATGAAATTCTGGTGGTGTTGGCATTTTCGGGTGGAGGTATGCGAGCCTCAGCCTTGTCATACGGTGTTCTGGAATCCCTGGCAAAAAAAGAAATTATCTGGGGCGGTAAAAAATTAAACTTGCTGGATGAAGTGGATATGATTTCATCTGTCTCGGGAGGTAGCTTTACGGCAGCCTATTTTGGTTTGAATGGTCGGAAGATTTTTCACGGTTACGAAAAAGACTTTCTTAAAAAAAATATTGAACAAACACTTTTGTTGCGATTAATCAATCCCTGGTACTGGGCGAAAACCGGGTCGGTTTTTTACAATCGCAGTGAGCTGGCATCTGATTATTACGACGAAACTATTTTCAATGGTGCAACATTTAGCGATTTAAATAACGGATCAGGCCCTGCGATTTTAATCAATGCCACGGACCTGACGACAGGCAATGGGCTGGTATTTCATCAGGAACAGTTTGACTGGTTATGTTCCGATATTTCAGATTTCCCGGTCTCCAGAGCGGTGACTGCCTCCTCTGCCGTCCCCGGTTTATTTTCTGCCATTACCCTGCACAATTATGGCGGTGATTGCGGAGACCAGACACCCCTGTGGATGCAATCGCAGTTATGGCGTGAGCAGCCGGAGCTGAAATTACTGGCAGCAAAAATTGATAGCTACACAGATCGGACGAAACGCCCTTACATTCACCTGATCGATGGTGGCATTGCAGACAATCTTGGATTACGAACTATTATGGAGCGCGTACTGCTTTACGGTGGTGCAGAACAGGCGCTGGAAGCGTTCAATATGCGCAAGTTGCGAAAGATCCTGATTGTCTCTGTCAATGCAGAGGTTGCGCCGAATATTGATATTAATTTGAGCGAAGAGCCGCCGACGACTTTTTTTACTGTCGATGCGGCAACGACAACACAGCTTAATTTGTATAACCGAGAAACGGTGCGGCGTTTCTACCAGAATGTTGATCGATGGCGTGATGAAATCAGTTACGCGCGCTGTGGCCGACAATGGTGTACAGAAGATGTGGATTTTCATTTTGTCAACGTCAGCCTGGCAGAAATCAATGATCGAAAAGAGCGTGAGCACCTGCAGCAGTTACCTACAACCTTTAATCTGAGTGATGATGATGTTAATCGTCTGGTTGATGCTGCTGACAGTTTATTGGAGCAGTCGGAAGAGTTTCAGCGTTTTTTGGGGGATATGCACTAACGGCGCCCCGGATATCCGTTGTTCCTCTGGCCCGCCTTGGCCTGCTGTAATTCTGGGAGTATAGTAGCCGCTCAATCTCGTTGCTGCGGGAGAGAGTCATTCTAAATGTCCGCCGAAGGCGCAACTCGCCCGGAAACGCTCAGGCAAAAGGACCGTAGCAAACAACGGAGTTCATCCGTGATTGACTCTGGAGAGCGGCCAGCTTATCAATGTAAGTACAGGCCCACCGAAGGGGAAGGTGTGTTTTTGCGCCTACACTCTCAGGTAACCGGACAGAGGGGCGATGACTGCGCAGGCAGACGTCGCTTTTTGATGTCTTCCTTTTTGTTCTACGACTACGAAAAGGCTCGGCAATGAACCAACGCACACCACTGTATGATTCCCACCTGAAATCTGGCGCTAAAATGGTCGATTTTGCTGGCTGGGATATGCCTATAAATTATGGTTCCCAGATTGACGAACACCATGCCGTGCGCACAGAGGCAGGCATGTTTGATGTGTCGCATATGACGGTTGTTGACCTTGAAGGTGAACAGACGCGGCCGTTTTTAAAACGGCTTGTTGCGAATAATGTCGGCAAGCTGAAGGACGCCGGAAAAGCCTTATATACCTGTATGCTGAATGAGCAGGGTGGGGTCATTGACGATTTGATTATTTATTTTTTCGAGGAATCACACTTTCGCCTGGTTGTGAATTCATCTACGCGAGAAAAAGATGTTGCCTGGATTAACAAGCAGGCAAAGGGTTTTAGCGTTAGGGTAACGGAACGACCTGAGTTAGCGATGGTTGCCGTGCAGGGGCCTAATGCGCGCCAGCATGTGATTGAATTGATTGATAGCGAACACAGGGCGGCTGTTGACGGCTTAACACCGTTCAAAGCGACGTTTGTTGACGACTGGTTTATTGCCCGGACGGGCTACACTGGCGAAGACGGATTTGAAATTGTCCTGCCAGCAGAGGCTGCGCCAGCCTTTTGGCAGGCGCTTGAGCAACGCGGTGTTCGCCCTTGCGGGCTGGGTGCGCGCGATACGCTCAGGCTGGAAGCTGGCATGGCGCTATACGGAACCGACATGGATGACACCTTGTCGCCGTTGCAATCGGGGCTGGCCTGGACGGTTGGCTGGGATCCGCAAGACCGCCTGTTCATCGGTAGACAAGCGTTGGAAACGCAAAAATCGGCCGGTGTCGATGTTAAGTTTGTTGGCCTGATACTGGAAGACAAAGGTGTTTTGCGTAATCATCAGAAAATCAGTGTTGAAGGGATTGGTGAAGGAGAGGTGACCAGTGGTAGTTTTTCACCTACATTGAAAGCCGCTATTGCGTTGGCGCGAGTGCCAAAAGAAACCGGCGAAACTTGCCATGTAGATATTCGCGGGCGTTTGTTAAAAGCGCGCGTAGTGAAGCCTCCGTTTGTGCGGAACGGTAAAGCGTTGGTGTCTGTTTAATGTTCAAAATTTACGATGAAGGAAGTTAGGTTATGAGTGATATACCAATCGATTTGCACTACACAGAAAGCCATGAATGGGTGCGCCTGGATGATGATGGTAGTCTGACTGTCGGTATTACAGATCATGCACAGAGTCAGCTGGGTGATATGGTCTTTGTGGAGTTACCCGAAATTGATCAGGGGCTTGAGGCCGGTGATGCCTGTGCCGTGGTTGAATCGGTAAAAGCGGCATCGGATATTTACGCACCGCTTGCCGGCACAGTGACAGAGGCGAATGAAGACCTGGAAGACAGCCCAGAGCTGGTTAATCAGGACCCCCATGGTGCTGGCTGGTTGATCAAAATCCAACCAGTGGATGCAGAAGCCATTGATGGCCTAATGGACGCTGATGCCTACCTGGCATTTGTTGAAGCGGAAGAACACTAAAGCATGCCATTCAATCCCCAGACTGAACAGGATGTTCGTGAGATGCTAGCAGCGATTGGTGCTGATAGCATAGAAGAACTGTTCGATGAAATTCCTGCTTCCCTGCGCTGCGGTGAGTTGTCTGCTGTGCCTGAAGCATTAACGGAACAGGAAATTACTCGCCTGATGCTGGATCGCGCCGAAAAAGATGGCCGTCCTTCCTGTTTCATTGGTGCAGGTGCTTATGAGCATCATATTCCTGCGGCCGTGTGGGAAATCGCAACGCGCGGAGAATTCTACAGCGCGTATACGCCTTATCAGGCGGAAGCCAGCCAGGGGACGTTGCAGTTAATCTACGAATATCAGTCAATGATGACTGCATTGATGGGCATGGATGTCTCCAATGCTTCTTTATATGATGGTGGGTCAGCGGTGGCCGAAGCGGTATTGATGGCGGTTCGGGCGAACCGAAAATCAAAATCTCGGCGAATTCTGATGCCGCGTGCTGTCCATCCGAATTACCGTAAAACGGTTTCCAGTATTGTGACTAATCAGTCAATTGAAATGCTGGAGCTGGATTATGATCGCGAAGGGGGGCATATTGCCCTGGGAAGTTTGTCTGCCTATTCTGGAGAGGATTTTGCGGCTCTGGTGATCCCGCAGCCGAATTTTTTTGGTGTGCTGGAAGATGTCGATGAACTAACCGACTGGGCACATGACAATAATCTGCTGGTCATCGCTGTGGTTAACCCGACGGCGATGGCGTTGTTGAAAGCGCCTGGCCAGTGGGGGCAGAAAGGTGCTGATATTGTCGTTGGCGAAGGTCAGCCGCTCGGTGTTCCGCTGGCTTCAGGTGGGCCATATTATGGTTTTATGTGTACCAGTCAAAAATTGGTACGGCAGATGCCGGGACGCATTGTCGGCAGAACGGTTGACCGGGACGGCCGGGATGCCTTTACTCTGACCTTGCAGGCGCGCGAGCAGCATATCCGCCGATCAAAAGCGACGTCGAATATCTGCACAAACCAGGGGTTAATGGTCACGGGCTCTACTATTTATATGGCGTTGGTCGGTGGGGAAGGTTTGCGACGTGTCGCGCAGGCCTGTCATGCGAATACTCGAAAAGTGGCGGAACAATTAACTGGTGAGCATATGAAGCCGCGTTTTAATAGACCTTTTTTCCATGAGGTTGTGATGCAAAGTACTCTGCCTTTAGATAATTTATTACGCCCCTTGTATGCGAAAAATATTCAACCAGGGTATGTGTTAACCGAAGATTATCCAGAGTTGGGTGAATCCCTGCTCGTTTGCGCAACAGAAACGAAAACGGATAATGATATTGCATTTCTGGCTAGCCACATGGCGCAAATGATTGATCAGCAGGTGAGTGCCGGGCATCCGGTGTAGCCGAAAATGGTTTGACTTTATTGGAATTATTACGGGAGAAATAGAAATGGCGACGATTACTTTACATGGCAATGAAATTCACACTAATGGCGAACTGCCTGCCATTGGCAGTCAGGCACCTGAACTACTATTGGTCGATGGCGAATTAAATGACGTTAGCCTGGCAACCTATAAAGGTAAAAAGAAGTTACTGAATATTGTGCCCAGTCTCGACACAGATGTTTGCGCTACGTCTACAAAAAAATTCAACGACCATGCGGCAGGCCGAGACGATGTTGTTATGCTGGTTGTCTCAGCAGACTTGCCGTTTGCGATGGGGCGTTTTTGTACTGGTGAGAGTGTGGATAAAGTGATCCCGTTGTCGATGATGCGAAGTAAAAATTTCGCTAAAAATTATGGTGTGCTGATTGAAGACGGTCCACTGGCGGGTATTACCGGACGGGCTGTTGTGGTGATCGATGCTAATGACAAAGTAATTTATACCGAACTGGTTCCGGAGATTGCCCAGGAACCTGATTATGATAAAGCGCTTTCAGTACTTTAAGATTCCTGTTTACTTATGTAAGTATGAGACCTTTGCGCCCTGGCGGTTTTAGTCTCTTGAGTTTGCATCGGCAAAGGTCTCTCAATAAGTTTCATGTTCTATTCGTATTCGCAGAAATAAATTAAGGTAATAATTGCCACTATGTTGATATTTGATCATTCACAATCAGGTCGTCGTGCCAGCGCTCAAGCACCTGCCAGGGTAGATGATGTTAGTGACTTGCCAGCTAATATGCTGCGCGGCGATATACCTGGATTTCCGGAAGTGTCTGAAATGCAGGTAGTGAGACACTACACACGTCTATCGCAGAAAAACTTTTCCATCGATACGCAGTTTTACCCTCTGGGTTCCTGCACGATGAAATACAATCCGCGAGCCTGTAACAAGCTGGCGATGTTACCAGGCTTTTTGTCGCGCCACCCACTGGCACCGGAATCTGCAGGTCAGGGTTTTCTGGCCTGTATGTATGAGCTGCAGGATATTCTGAAAGAGGTCACCGGTATGAAATCGGTGTCACTCACGCCAGCGGCAGGCGCGCAGGGTGAGTTTGCCGGTGTGGCGATGATCAAAGCCTACCATGTGGCAAACGGTGACGATGCGCGAACAGAAATACTGGCGCCCGATGCGGCACATGGAACTAACCCGGCTACAGCAACCATGTGTGGATACAGTGTGCGTGAGATACCAACAGATAAACATGGCGACGTGGATGTCGAAGCATTGAAAGCTGCCGTCGGACCCCAAACTGCAGGTTTGATGTTAACCAATCCTTCGACACTGGGTGTGTTTGAACGCAACATAAAAGAGATTTCGGCGATTGTTCACGAGGCTGGTGGTTTGCTGTACTACGATGGCGCTAATCTGAATGCGATCCTCGGTAAGGTGCGTCCGGGTGATATGGGCTTTGATGTCATACACATGAACCTGCATAAAACATTCTCTACACCACACGGTGGGGGTGGACCAGGTGCTGGCCCAGTCGGTGTGAATGCACGACTGGAACCATTTTTGCCTCTGCCAATCGTTGGTCATGATAACGATGAATACTACTGGGTCACTGAAGAAACTCGCCCACAAAGTATCGGACGCCTGTCGACATTTATGGGTAATGCTGGCGTATTACTGCGGGCCTATATTTATGCGCGGCTATTGGGCCGCGATGGTATGCACCGCGTTGCTGACTACGCCACGTTAAATGCGAACTATTTAATGAAACGGTTAGAGGCAGCCGGTTTTGATCTGGCGTTTCCAGATCGGCGCGCAACGCATGAGTTCATTGTTACGTTAAAGCGTCAGCAAAAAGAGATGAATGTCACTGCGATGGATTTTGCCAAGCGGCTACTGGACTTTGATTTCCATGCACCCACAACCTACTTCCCGTTACTGGTTCCAGAATGTCTGTTAATCGAGCCAACAGAAACTGAAAGCAAGGAGGAGCTGGATGGTTTTGTCGATGCAATGATAACAATACTGGAAGAGGCCGAAAACTCACCCGATATGCTACATGAGGCGCCACATACCCAGCCGGTTCGTCGACCAGATGAAGTGCGTGCGGCGCGCGAGTTGGACTTGCGTTGGCGAGCGAATGCCTAAACCGGGTAAATCGGGATTTGCCCGAATTATCGATGCTACTGGCTACTCTTTCGCCGGTCTAAAAGCGGCATATCAACACGAAGCGGCTTTTCGTCAGGAGCTGCTGTTCTGCGCAGTATTAATTCCTGTCGGTTATTGGCTGGGCGATTCTACCGCAGAAAAAGCCATCCTCATTCTGGTCAGCCTGCTATTACCCATGGCAGAGCTGGTTAACTCTGCAATAGAGGCGGTGGTAGACCGTATCAGCGATGAGCATCACCCACTGGCCGGCCGGGCAAAAGACATTGGCTCAGCAGTCGTTTTTGTTTCGATTCTGAATATTGTTATTGTTTGGACGGTCGTACTGGTGGGTCGGTAACGCCTTTTTTCCAATAAGATTACTTAGAAATATGGGTCCAACGGCCTGCGCTTGCAGGCAGTTGGAATTGGTCAATGATAGTGACTAAAATAACTCGTTTTCAAGCGCGCTAAGGAGAGGGATTTGACTTTCTATTGTTTGCTTGATTGCATCCCGCTCAGGGTTGCTATACATCTTTTGATCCAGAGAAGATAATACAGAATTTAATCTTGCAATCGCTAACCCAGGGTCTCCATTCCAGCAAGCTTCAGCGATTTCTCCTATAGCCGCTGCAGTTTCATCCTGTGCCTGCTGGCCAGAAATGACACCCTGAAATAAATCCCAGTCCAAATTCCAGGTTTGCTCCTCAAGCGAAATTAGCGTGTCTGAAATAGTTAATATTTTCTCCCATGGATCATCACTGAAATCCGGGCTAGCGAGCGCAGTCGGATTTCTCATCCAGTTTATAATTGCATCAAAAGGGACGATCCGCACGTCAGGGCGTGATAAGGCATATTCGATGAATTCTTCAATGACTTCCTGGCGTTCGATCAAGGAAATCTGGCTCATTGCTCGCTGAGAGGTGAAATTGCCCGTATGAGCACCGAGCATGAGGGGCGCTCGATTACCTGCCAGGCGTAATTCAAGCGTATTTATCAAGGTTGCTAACGTTTCTTCTTTAGTCAGCCTGGCTGCACCAACCCACAGGTTCCAGTCAAATGCTGTGATTTTTCCGCTGTCAGAATCCAGCCAGGGCATACGTTGTTTGATTGACTCTCTATCTTCGACAGGAATAATCAAAGGGGTTACGCCC
>JAZGER010000041.1:0-5513 GCA_036478835.1 Gammaproteobacteria bacterium
GCTCACCCACGCCCTTTCACGCGACTCGCCTGATGCGTGAGAAACTTCTGTCGCAGGGATTTATCGAACTGGATGAAGGTAAAGCCTGGGATTTATCCGTCGGAGAAAGCTATCTGGCCACACGCAATGACTCGTCACTTATTGCCTTCACCCTGGGCGAGCACCCGCCAGTCACAACCGGCTTTCGGATGATTGGCGCGCACACTGACAGTCCTTGCCTGCGGATAAAGCCCACACCTGAGATAACGGCACAAACTTACTTTCAGCTTGGGGTGGAAGTCTATGGTGGCGCGTTACTGAATCCCTGGTTTGACAGAGATTTATCCATTGCCGGCAAGGTCAGCTACCAAACCCCTCAGGGAGAGCTGAAAAATACCTTACTGGATTTTCAACGCCCGATCGCCGCGATCCCCAGCCTGGCAATCCATCTTGACCGAGAAGCAAACAAGCAGCGCTCAGTGAACGCTCAGACGCATCTCCCTCCCATCCTCATGCACCATCAAAAAAACGACGCTACTGACTTCAGATCCTTGTTACGCGATGAATTACTGGATCAGGAGCCGTCCCTGGACATCGAAACCGTTCTGGATTACGAACTGAGCTTTTACGACTGTGCGGCGCCCTCGCTTATTGGCCTGCATGACGATTTTATCGCCAGCGCTCGCCTGGACAATCTGCTGAGTTGTTTTGTCGGTATGAAAAGCTTGCTGGATGCCCAGGGCAGTTATAACCAGCTACTGGTATGTACTGATCACGAAGAAGTAGGCAGCGCCTCAAGTTGTGGCGCTGACGGGCCTTTTCTCGAGTCCATTCTCAATCGCATCCTGGGATCGACTGAAGCATTCAGCCGATGCATGGAATATTCCCTGCTCATATCTGTAGATAACGCCCATGGCGTCCACCCAAATTATGCCGATAAACATGACCATAATCATGGGCCGCTCCTGAATCAGGGACCCGTCATAAAAATCAATGCCAACCAACGATACGCAACAAACAGCGAAACCAGCGCCTTGTTCAAGCAATTGTGTACGCTGGCAAATGTGCCCGTTCAATCTTTTGTTGTCCGCAGTGATATGGCGTGTGGCAGTACCATCGGGCCGATTTCTGCCAGCCGACTGGGGGTAAGAACACTGGATGTGGGTGTCCCCACATTTGCGATGCATTCCATTCGTGAGCTCGCTGGTGCACGAGACGCCTGGCATCTCTACCACCCACTCAAATTATTTCTGGAAAACGCTAATTGAGACCAAAACCGCCAGAAGCAAAAGCGTTTTATTCACACGAGTGCGAAAAAAGTCTTTTTCCTGGCAGCCTGGCGGTTATAACAGGCACTTTGCAAAGGTCTCTAGCTAATAGTATTCAGGAAAATGGGTAATTTACCGATAGTTTGTCTGATTGATAGAAATTACAGTTCTACGGTATAAACAATAGGCGAAGCGAGGACATTGATGTCTCAAAAACTGGCACTGGTTGTTGACGATTCCCAATCAGCACAACAAGTTCTCAGGCGAATGCTTGAGAAACATGACATTTCGGTAGACACGACGAGCTCCGCCAGCGAAGCATTGGATTATCTGTCTCGCCACCGGCCGGATGTTATCTTCATGGACCATAACATGCCGGGCATGGATGGTTTTGAAGCGATCAAGCAAATCAAGGCGAATCCGGAAACTGTCACCATTCCCGTCATGATGTATACATCCAAGGAAGGCGATCTGTATCTGGGAGAAGCGCGCGCCCTTGGCGCGGTTGGCATATTACCTAAAACCGTCGCTCCTGCTGAGTTATTCAGCGCACTGGTGCGTCTGGGCCTGACGCAAGACCGACGTGATCACGATTCCTCTAACGAAAACCCTGATGAGCCATCAGAGCGTGCTGGTGATGTCGCAAACGTAGGCGCTCGCGGCTGGGCGATTATTGACGATGCAATCCCGGTAAGAACGCACGAGAGCATTTCAAAAGAAGATGATCGCATGCGCTTTCTGCTGGATGAGCAGCGAACCGAGTTCCGAAAGGACATGCTGATAGCCATTGACTCCGTATCAAAAAACATCAATAACAGGCACAGTCAGGAAATTGAAAATCTGTTCAGCCAATTGCAGGACTCACGCCCCGTAGACGATTCTACGAAATGGCTTAAATTAGCAGCGATCGCCAGTGGCTTTTTACTGCTTTGGACGCTCAGTGGCATCCATCATCTAAAAAATCAAATAGCAGATCTTACATCACCCATCACAGACTCACCCAGGGTGACAGGTAAAACAGATCTCAGGCAGTCAGCTGCACAGCGAAAAAAACCCACACAACCATCGATTACTGCAAAGAAGAAAACGGCTGGCCCTGATAAACAAAAAACCTCGCACGTCCAAACAAAAACCGAAAAACACCTGAGCTACCCGTTTGATGAGCTTGCCCTGGAAAAAGACCGGATATTGGATATTGGGGCTCTGGTCGACCAATTGAAAACCGAAAAATTTAAAGGCGCGGTAACGCTGGAAACCCATGTCGGTGACTTTTGCCTAACCGGCAATACCACGCAGGGTTTCCTTCTGGCGGACTCGAAACTGCCGGTAACCGATTGTGATTATATCGGTAATCCCGTGCAACCCACGGATCTACCTGCCGCGCAGCAATCGCTACAGTTTGCAAACTTCCTTTCTTCACTCAATCTGGATGATGACTTCACAATTGATATTGTCAGCTTGCCACGAACCACGCCTTTAGTGGACTACCCCGAGCGGGGGCCGGGGACCCAGGCTGGCAACTGGAACCGTGCGGCAGCTATAAATAACCAGGTGAAAATTCGCCTGCAGACAGAATAGGACAACTCTTCGCTACAACAGAACGCCATCTCATGGGAGATGGCGTTCTTGCACCCATCAAGTTTTGTGATAAATATCACTGCCTTTATTTTTGAATTCCTCAGCCTTTTCCTGCATGCCGGTTTCCACGGCAACCTGGATATCACCAATGCCTTTCTTTGCAGCGTAATCGCGCACATCCTGGCTAATCTTCATGGAGCAGAAATGTGGTCCGCACATCGAACAGAAGTGCGCAACTTTTGCCGAGTCCTTGGGCAAGGTCTCATCGTGAAACTCACGCGCCTTATCCGGGTCCAGCCCTAAATTAAACTGATCTTCCCAACGGAATTCAAAACGCGCCTTTGACATGGCATTATCACGCACCTGCGCGCCCGGATGCCCCTTGGCAAGATCGGCCGCATGTGCAGCAATCTTGTAGGTAATAATCCCATCGCGCACATCCTGCTTGTTCGGCAAACCCAGATGCTCTTTTGGTGTGACATAGCACAACATCGCCGTGCCATACCAACCAATCTGAGCCGCACCAATCGCCGAGGTGATATGGTCGTAACCGGGCGCAATATCAGTGGTCAGTGGGCCAAGGGTATAAAATGGCGCCTCGAAACAATCATCCAGCTCCTTGTCCATATTTTCCTTAATCATCTGCATAGGCACGTGACCCGGTCCTTCGATCATGACCTGTACATCATGCTCCCAGGCAATTTTCGTCAACTCGCCCAGCGTTTCCAGCTCAGCAAACTGTGCAGGGTCATTCGCATCAGCCAGCGACCCAGGTCGCAAACCGTCCCCCAGTGAGAATGACACATCGTAGGCTTTCATAATTTCGCAGATGTCTTCGAAATGCGTATAAAGAAAGCTTTCCTGATGATGCGCAAGACACCATTTGGCCATAATCGAACCGCCACGCGAAACGATACCGGTGACTCGATTTGCCGTCAGTGGGACATAGGCCAGACGCACCCCGGCGTGTATGGTGAAGTAATCAACCCCCTGCTCCGCCTGCTCGATGAGCGTGTCACGAAACATTTCCCAGGTCAGGTCTTCCGCTTTTCCATCCACTTTTTCCAGCGCCTGATAGATCGGCACAGTGCCAACCGGTACGGGCGAATTGCGAATAATCCATTCACGGGTTTCATGAATATTTTTACCCGTAGATAAGTCCATCACGGTATCGCCACCCCACCGGGTCGACCAGACCATTTTCTCAACTTCTTCAGCAATTGAGGATGACACCGCCGAATTGCCGATATTGGTATTCACCTTGACCAGGAAGTTACGGCCAATAATCATTGGCTCCAGTTCCGGGTGATTGATATTCGCAGGGATAATCGCCCGGCCACGCGCAATCTCATCGCGAACAAATTCAGGTGTCACTCGTTTGGGAATAGCAGCACCGAATGACTGACCAGGGTGTTGCTTCAACAGGACGCTGCCTTCCAGTGCATCCAGCTGAAGGTTTTCGCGGATCGACACATATTCCATTTCAGGGGTAATAATGCCCTGTTTCGCATAATGCATCTGGCTGACATTCTGACCGGAAGCGGCTCTCAGAGGCTTGCGAATATGCTCAAAACGCAGGCTATTGAGTTTCTCGTCAGCAGCGCGCTGCTGACCGAAAGAAGAAGACGGCCCATCCAGGCTCTCGGTATTTTTTCGCTCAGCTATCCAGCTGGCGCGAACGTCCTCCAGGCCTTTCAGCAAATCAATAGTGGCGTGAGGGTCTGTATAGGGCCCGGATGTATCATAAACAGTAATAGGGGGGTTTTGTTCAGCACCAAAACTAGCGGCTGTTTCCGCCTGGCTAATTTCGCGCATGCCCACACGGATATCAGGCCGAGAGCCTTGCACATAGACCTTTGCAGAGCCAGAAAAAGCCTGTGTGACGGCTTCTGACAGGCGGGTCGTCTGGTCGATAAAATCTTCGGGGATTGCACTCATAATTTAACTCCTCCCTCACAAAACATGCGGGGTCAATCGAGGGAAGCAGCCAATATCGCACTCAGCTTCCCTGCGCAGGTACTAACCGGATCAGGTTCAAAGGGTCTTTCTCAGCTTCCATCAGGAAGCACCCCTAGCCAGCTTTTAGTATATCACGATAATTTGCGATTAAATCGCTTAAATACTTGCCTAAGGGTCAGCAAACCCGTATCTTTTCCGCAGTTTAACTGAATCACATCCTATGAATGCATTGAATATCAAACTTGCGCGCTACAACATGATTGAACAGCAGATTCGTCCCTGGGATGTGCTAGATGAGCGCGTACTGGATTTGCTTGCCGACTTACCCAGAGAAGATTTTGTCCCTGAGAAATATCAATCGCTTGCTTTCTCAGACATGAGCATCCCGTTGGAACGGGGGCAGTTTATGATGCCGCCGAAGCTCGAAGCGAGGATATTGCAATCGCTTGAAATCAACGCGACCGATCGAATTCTGGAGATTGGCACAGGCAGTGGCTATTTGACAGCTTGCCTCGCCAAACTGGGGCGCTCTGTCGAGTCAGTCGATATTTTTGAGCATTTCACAACGTCTACCCAGGAAAAACTAAATTCGCAGGCAATCAATAATGTCAGCCTGCAGACTGCCGATGCGGCCAATGGCTGGGGCGAGGGCGAATACGATGTCATCGTTATGACTGGCTCGTTACCGGTCCTGCACCGTGAATTCCACGAAAAACTGAGCATCGGTGG
>JAZGER010000042.1:0-3178 GCA_036478835.1 Gammaproteobacteria bacterium
CACATGCTGTCGTCACACAGTTTTAATGCGTTGTTAAAAACCCTGGAAGAGCCTCCGCCACATGTGAAGTTTCTTCTGGCCACGACGGACCCGCAAAAATTATTACCCACCGTTTTATCGCGTTGCCTGCAATTTAATCTGAAGCGTATCTCTGGCACTGAGATTGCCGATCATTTGGCGGATGTCCTGACTAAGGAATCCATCTCTTTCGAATCGCCTGCTCTTAAGCTCATTGCCGGTGCAGCCGATGGCAGCATGCGAGATGCTCTGAGTTTACTGGATCAGGGGATTGCGTTTGGCGGTGGCAGTGTTATAGAAGAGAGTATTCGCTCTATGCTGGGCAGTATAGAGCAGCATAAAATTATCGCTGTCCTGGATGCGCTGGCAAACAACGATGCGACGGCATTAATGGCCTGTGTCGAAGATGTCGCTCAGCATTTGGGCGATTTTGAAAAACTGCTCGCTGAAATCCTGACTACCTTACAAAAAATTGCCGTTGTTCAGGTTGCACCGGATACGATGAGTGACGATCTGGAAGATAGCGCAGCTACCCGGGCGCTTGCTGCAAGAATATCGCCGGAAGATATTCAGCTTTATTATCAGATAGCCCTGATTGGTCGACGCGATTTGCCATTATCTCCTGAACCTCGTGGAGGCCTTGAAATGGTCTTGTTGCGCATGCTTGCTTTTCGGCCGGCGCGAAAGGCGGCTCCGAGTCGTGTTGAGTCAGATAAAGTTAAAGTCGTTTCCCAGATCAATCCTGTAGTAAGTGCCCCAGTTCAGGCTGAAAAAAAAATAGAAAAACCTCCCGTGAAAGAGACGCCAGGGGCCAATGATGCCTGGGAGTTGCTGGTAGAGAAACTTCAGTTAAAAGGCGTGCTGAAACAACTGGCGATGAATTGCGCCTGTCAGTCACGAGAGGGAGGACGCTGGGTCTTAACGCTCGAGCAGTCAAATCATCAATTGTTTAGTGTAGAACGGCAAAAGCGTCTCAACAACCTGCTTTGTGATGCGCTGGGTTCTGAGGTAACGTTGACAATAAATATCAGTGGTGAGCAGGTTGAGTCACCCGCTGCTGCCGTGATGCGTGAAAAAAAATCAAGGCAGGCTGAGGCGATTGCAGAGATAGAAGCTGATCCAAATATACAGGCAATTAAGGATGTATTTGATGCCACAGTGCATCAGGATTCGATCCGTCCAGTTGATTAGCGAATAAATCGGTGAATAGAATTTAAAAAATTGAGTAGAGGTGTGTATGAAAGGTGGACTTGGGAATTTGATGAAACAGGCGCAGCAGATGCAGGCAGATATGCAAAAGGCGCAGGAAGAGCTTGCTACCCTGGAAGTTGAGGGTGAGTCGGGTGGTGGCCTGGTCAAAGTGACCATGAATGGCAAGCATGAGGTGCGACGTATATCCATTGATGACAGTTTGCTATCGGATGATAAGGATATGTTAGAAGATCTTGTCGCCGCTGCTGTGAATGATGTGGTGCACAAACTCGAATCAGAAACACAATCACGGATGTCGGGTATGACCGCCGGTTTGAACTTACCGCCTGGTATGAAGCTCCCTTTCTGATTTCAGGCGGAATGTATGTCGGCACTTATTAGTGAACTGATCGAAGCATTGCGCTGCTTGCCAGGTGTCGGACAAAAATCTGCACAGCGGATGGCATATCATCTCCTGGAACGGAATCGAGACCGCGGCCGGCGACTTTCACAGGTTTTGTTACATGCGATGGACGATATAGGGCATTGCGAACAATGCCGAACCTATTGCGAGCTGCCCGTCTGTGATTTATGCAGTAATACACGGCGTGATCCTGGCTTGTTATGCATTGTAGAAACGCCTGCTGATGTGATGGCTCTCGAACAGGCTACCGGCTTTCGAGGCTTATATTTTGTACTGATGGGGCATTTGTCGCCGCTTGATGGCATCGGCCCGGAGCAACTGGGCATCGACTTACTGAAATCTCGTTTCGAAAGTGGAGCCCTTGTTGAGGTGATTATCGCAACCAACCCTACTGTTGAAGGGGAGGCTACCGCGCATTATATTCACGATCTGGCAGCCCAGTCCGAGATCAAAATTACACGTATTGCTCATGGTGTACCACTCGGCGGTGAGCTGGAATACATCGATGGCGGTACACTAATGCATGCTTTTTCTGGCAGACAAACGTTTTAAACTGTTGTCTTAGTCGTGGTTACGATGCGTCGAGAGCAAGGAAAGGGTGGCAACGAAAACAATAGCGGTCAGAGCTGAAATAAGGTGTTTTAAAGTATGCCCACTCATTCCGAGCAGTAAAAACAGCGGGCCATCAAAATACTCTGCCAGTTTTGCAACGCTGTATAAGCCCAAAATAATCCAGATATTTCTTTTTATTACAGGTTGGCGTGGTGATACCCATAAAACCAGAGGTGTCAAAACGAGCGGTAAAAACTGTACCAGTAGGTAAAATCTCAGGTCGCCTTGCCCCATGCGTTCTGAGTACCCCCAATAAAGCACTGACGAAATACTCACTGGGAGTAATAGCCAGAGGATTTTCGGACCAGCGCTCTCTTTTATAAAGACAGCAATGATAAATGAACAAAATGCAGCGAATGAAACGGTCATGGGTATCCGGTCCCAAACTAAGGTTTCGTTGGTTGGTGATAAGTGGTAATAAGCTGAGCCGACTGACGTCAGTATCAGGCCGATAAAAAAAATCTGGGAAAGTAATCTGTATGCCCTGTTCAAGGACAGGTGGCGTAGTGTAAGAAGCCCGTAGAGGCCAGCCATTAGAAAGGCGATATTTGATAAAACATTCAATGCATTGGGTAAACCAATCATCGTCCGCTGATCCGCGAAATGGTGGTAGGCGGGGTTTTGTTCTATGGGCCCAATGATCGTGAATCCGGTGAGTATTAGCAGACTGACTAACGCCAGCAGAATTAAATATTTTGCCATAGCTGTCATCAGTTATACCTGATTCTAGTGAGTGTTTTATGAGATAAAACAGCTAAAGTAATTCTCAAAATAGTCGATGCACCGTAGGTAGTGCTGAAGTATTCATTATGATCACGGACGTTAATTTAAGCAAGGAGGCAGGCGGATTATCGACAATTGAGAAAGTATTCTCGCTGCGAAATAGCCAACGACCTCCATGATTAGTCTGACATCAATCAATACAGTTTCTCC
>JAZGER010000043.1:0-9480 GCA_036478835.1 Gammaproteobacteria bacterium
GGCGATTGCCAATGATGATAATCTCTGGCTATTCCTGCTTCGATTTCATTGTCCCACTCTTCTGAAATTAGCAACTCAGGAAATTCAACAGCGGCGAACTTGCGCCCTTCCTGAGATTGCTCGACGCGCAGGCCGCCCAGACCAACCCCGCTACCATCAGCACAACGCTGTATCCACTGCGCTACCGCAAGTGGGCGAGCCAGATCGTTCACCTGGTGTTCGACGATATCGCTATGCGATCTGAGCAAACCCGAGCCTTTGCTTTCACTTACTGTTGATGCCAGCGTTTGCGAGGTGAATCCGGCATTTGAGTGGGCAAACGCTGTCCAGTGGGGATTCGTAATGGCCTGAGCCTCGTCTTTGCGATAACAGGTTTTCAATAATGCCAGTGGTTTACTCGTGGCTTTATTCAATAACCAGCATTCAAAATGATCGCGTACGGGAAAAGGCGTTATCGGTTTTTTCTCTAACGCATCCAGCAAATGCTCGGCATTGACCAGGCTCACCTGATCCATCCCCTCGCCTCTCATCACTGTCACACCCCAGCGAAATCGGCCAGAACTCGTCTGCTGTCGGATGCGCCAGGATCGGCCATTCGTGGAATAGGCACAGGCATCGCCGACATCCACGATCTGAATAACACCAAGATATGGCCCTAATCGCCGTACGCCAAAATAGGGGCTTTCGACATTTCCTTTTAAGTCAGGCATGTCTGAATACTAACGGGAAGCAGGGTCTGCGGATAGCGCGGCTAGAGGAATAACCCGGGGAATCTAAGATTCTGAATTAATGTGGCAGGAATACAATCAGGTGGGCAGGATACCCACCTGATAACTAGATTAGGCGTTGGCTACAGGTGCTGGGGGCAATTGAGCCTGGATAAATTTCTTGATCGCAGGTGTTTGCAGATTCGCTACTTTCGGTTTGCCGCCGCCAAGGTAAGCTTCAAGACTGATGGTTGGCACTTTCTCACTGTCCACCAGTGGGTACATAACGCATTTCTCGCAGGCTCTCAGCATAGGCTGCGCGCCAGCAGGCGCTTTGCCAACAGGTCTTTTACGCAAATTGGCGCAATTGGTTGTACGCATGTAAGCCTGTTGAGGAATACAGTAAAACATCATTTCCTTGCTCAAGATTTTCTCCTTGGATGCAACGGGATAAATGGGTCGTCTTGATCGCGTGCCTTCAAGCAGCTTTTTAGGTCGCTCTGATCAACGTTAGTCGTACATTATAGCATTTTTACAAAAGTCTAACTATAGACGCCTGGCTAATACCGTCAGTTTATTGGCAATCGCAGTGCTTGACCCCTCTCGTCTTCTCACTTAAATTTGACCGATGAAACAACTATTTCCCTGGATTGCCCTGTGTATTGGCCTGATCATCAGCCTGGTATTATGGGCTTTTAACCCGTTAGCCGCGGAGGCAGACCATAAGCTGCCACTGTTAACCGCTCTTCTAATGAGCGAATTTGGTTTTATACTGAATGCCAGCGCTGCTGGCATTAGTATCCGAAACTATTTCAAAGCAGCGTCAGGCAAATTCAGTTTGCTCGCATTCCCGGTTAACCTGATACTCGCCATGCACCTTTTGTATACCGGTTTCACTTTATGGTCGGGCATTGCGGGCTAATGTTCCTTAGTCAAAAAGTTTGCCTGATGATTGCATCTCCTGCATAACGTCAATAGCAACGCTTTCAGGCTCTATCAATGCAATAAGATGTATAAAAGACGCTTTATCTGCCATGCCTGTATTGGATGCATGCGCATCTTCCTCCGTTTCCCAGTAATACATATCAACCCACTCGCCATTAGGTGATTTATATAAACTCTGATGTAAAAAGCCTTGCAGCAGTTTCAAGTCGCTTGCCATCACGTTAACTGCTTCGATCATGCTTTCATCGTTAACAATTTCCTTAGCGCGCCATTTAACGATTTCAAGCACCGGTGAATTTCTGTTCAATTCTAACTCCCAATGTGTTTGTTTCTTTGTATTATGATGGCTAGCCGATACTTAAATATCCAGCATCAACTTAAGTGGCTTTCGCATCCCCGCAATCTTGCAGGCTTGCTGTCCATAGCCATAAGGAAATAAAGAATATAAAAATTTTCGGGTGGCTTTGTCTTTTCCGTATTTCTCACGCAGGGCTTTTAATGCATGCCGCGCTTCGGGAACAACCTGTCGCTCCTCATAGAAGTCGCGGACAAAATGCACGACTGACCAGTGCGCTTCTTCCATGTCGATATTTTCTCCGTCTGCCAGTTTTTGAGCCAGCTCGAGATCCCAGTCAGCAGGTTCCAGCAGATAGCCTTCGTTATCCACTTCGATAGTCTCGCCGTTTAATTCTATTGCCATGTGTGTTCCCCAATAAAAATGTTATTTTCCGGTGAATATTTCGCGTGCATTTACCAGCAGGGTTTTCAAGTTTGTTTCCCTGATTGTTTGCAGGAGTTCTTTAACATTAAAGGGGTTATGCCTTTCGTAGACAACGCCCAGCTGCTGCATTTTTGCTAACCCGGATTCGCGCGCATGCTCTACAAAGCCTTTGTTTTTCCAAAAGAACGCACCTGGCATCGTGGTTGGGATAACTAGCGCATAAAATAGGATGCGTCCCAGATAGGTCATTACAAGCATTGAGGGTACGAGCATCACTCCAGCAAAGATGCCAACAAAATCGGGCAGGCCAGAGTAAGCGATGCTGATCGCCAGAAGCAGGTTTACGCCGAGCAATACATTGCGTAGTAGCCAGGTATGACCAAAGCTTGTCGTTTGTTCGTAGTAAGAAGAAGCGCCTTCACCTTCACCTTGTTGTAAATCTTTCGCATGGAAGAAGTGACCAATGATTTCAATCACCAGGCCGATGGTTAACAGGACTGCAAGCTTTGCTACCAAATTGCCCGGGTTTTGCATAAATATTGCGGCGAAAAGACCGGTCAGTAGACTGCCTAGACTGATCATATTGCCATAGAAAGCGGTCGCAGTTTGCCAGTGATCCCAAAAGGGGCGCGCAGGGATGCGATATAATTTATACATAAAGTATGAACCAGCAGCCACACCCGCCAAACCAATAAAAGCAAAGCAATTGGCTAATAGACGGGTGACGGTAAAATCAAACAGCGAGAAAAAACTGTAACCCATCAGCCCGGTAAAAAAGGCCGACACGCCAGCAATTTCTCGACTCACTGGTGACAAACGTAAATTATTAAACCCGCGATAGAAACGGTGAGGCTTACCCAGATGCATTGTCAGTTTGAATAAACCAAAACCCATTAAGACAACCATTAACATCAATAACGGAATAAACCCTGATGACTGTTTGAATTCAGGAACAGGTAAACCAGCCAGATTTCCGACAACAAGAATCAGGAAAGCGCCCATTACAGCCTGCGTGCTGAGTGTAAAAATAGCGTGTGCATTTTCATGCGATGCCAGTAGCTTCTCCATTCCCCAGTGCCGTTTCTCACCATGCTTTTTATCAAGCACTGATGTAAATCGCCCCTCTTCATCGTTACGGTGATATTTCAGTGCCATTGAATCGACACGTTTCATTTCTCGCGCCGTGGTGACGGTTTGCTGGAACCGAATATTCGGATGGGTAATATCTGTATCCGGGAAACCGGGGATCGTGGTTTTTGCCTGCGTTCGACCTTCTGGGATATTTTCAATCACCCCAAAGTCCAGTGCATTACCGAGACAGGCTGTAACACAGGCCGGCTTAAGCCCGACTTCCAGTCGGTCGACACACATATTACACTTGCTCACCTGCCCCTTCACCGGGTCAAGTTGCGGTGCGTTATAGGGGCAAACCCAGGTGCAGTAACCACAACCAAAACAAATATCCGGATCCTGTAACACAGCCCCATATTCAGCAAACTTGGTATAAGCACGCGTGGGACAGCCCTTTAAGCAGACAGGGTCATCGCAATGATTACAGGCCATTGAAATATTGAGGCGTTGGTAATCTGGATAAGTTCCGCCTTCAACAAAGCCGACGGAACGAAATGCCAGGTGGCCCGGGTTATCATTTTTCTCACTGCAGGCAGCCTCGCAAGCATGGCAGGCAATGCAGTTATCGGCATTGAAAAAGAAACCGTGTTGTTTATAGCGGTTGGGATTTTCACCTATGCCATCATCGCCATTAATTTTCAAGCTGTCGCCACGCAACGGGTGGTCCTGCGACACCGTGTCTATCGGTTCGCCATAGACATTATGCTTCTTCGTCTCCTTATCCCATAGAAAAGCATATTTCGGTTCGTCGGATCGTACTTCAAACATATTGTTGGCCTGTTAGAGGTTTTGGCCACGGAAAGGTTTTTGTAAGAGTCTTTTCGTGGTTTCTGTGGATTGCCGTGGCCAATAAAGTGTTCATCAAAAGCTCCGCATTTCCATACTCAGTTTTGCTGCTGCCATCTGGTCTTCACAACGTTCGATGCGCACCGCCGATTGTTTATAAGCCGGTTGACGGGAGTGTGGGTCCAGCAACCCGAGTGTTAACCGATTCGCACAATCATAGAAGTGGAAAGGCAAAAAGATCATGTTATAAGGGATGCGCTGGGTTAGTTGTGCCATAACGACAGCATCCGAGCGGCGAGAGATCAGCCGCAGATATTCGCCAGCGATAACACCAAGCTCTTTTGCTGCATCCGGATTCAGTTCGATGAACGGAATCGGACTGTATTTATTATTATTGCCTAGCTTGCCGGTCTTTGTGCGCCCGTGCCAGTGCTCGATAAGTCGGCCGGTGTTGAGCCAGAAGGGGTATTCGTCATCCGGCACCTCGTTGTTGTCGATGAATGGCAGCGGAATCAGTTTCGCCCTGCCGTCCGAGTAACGGAATGTCGCCGTTTCTGTGTACAGCCGAACACCGCCTTTGGCTGGTGGCTCGCCTTTTTCTGCCTGTTGCCGCGTGTAGGGCCATTGTATGCCACGGTTCTTTTCAATCAGTTCGTGGGTCATGCCGGAGTTGTCGGATAGACGGCCTTCTGACAACGCGCCCATTTCCAGAAAAATATCGGCTGCCTTTTCCTGGAAGTTCACTTTACCTTCGGTATTGAAACGTTCCGCCATGCGGTTAAAAATCCACAAATCCGGTTTTGAATTTCCATGCGGTTTGACCACGGGTTTTACTATATTAATACGCCGCTCGGTGTTGGTCATGACGCCTTCCTTTTCCGCCCAGGTGCCGGCCGGCAAATAAACATGGGCATAACTGGCGCTTTCGACATCTTCATAACAATCCTGCACAACACAGAATTCCAGCTGCTCCATCGCCTTGCGGATACGTGACGAGTTAGGCAGTGACGTCATGGGGTTGGTCGCAATCAGCCATAGTCCCTTTATCTGTCCTAGCTCCATCGCCTGATAGATGTCGGTCTGAAACATGCCACGTTTTTTGGGAAAGAACTCGGCATCGACATTCCAGAATTTTGCAATATCAAGGCGGTCCTGTTCATTTTCCAGGTAACGGTGATTCGGCAATCCCGAACAGGATGACCATTCACGCGTGCCCATAGCGTTGCACTGGCCGGTGATCGACAGGCTGGTACCACCGGGTTTACCGATATTGCCGGTAATCAGTGCCAGGTTGTTGATACCCACCACACCATCCGAACCATGCGTACTCTGGTTGATACCCATAGTCCAGATTTGCATGGCAGCGTTTGCCCCGGCAAACGCACGAGCGACCGCTCGGATAGTATCTTCATCAATGCCACAAATTTTCGCTGCAGTGGTTGGATCATATTTGGAAACTTCCGCTTTCAAATCGTCAACACCGTTGGTGTTGGCTTCAATGTAGCTCTTATCTTCCAGGCCTTCGTCAAAAATGACGTGCATAATGGCATTCATTAACACCACATCGGTGCCCGGTGTCACGGTCAGGTGACGGTCGGCATTTTGCGCTAACATGGTGACGCGAGGATCAACAACAATCAGAGTAAACCCTTTTTTCTCCTGCGCTTCTTTCATGCGCCAGTAGATGATCGGGTGTTGTTCCGGCAGATTAGAACCCCAGGCGATCAGAACATCGGTGTGTTCAAAATCTTCATAACAGCCGGGCGGGCCATCCGAGCCGAACGAACGCTTATAACCGGACACGGCCGAGGCCATACACAGCGTGGTGTTGCCGTCATAGTTGTTGGTGCCAATCAAGCCACGGGTAAGCTTGCCGAGCGTATAAAACTCTTCCGTTAACATCTGGCCGGTAGAAATAATCGCTACTGAGTCACGACCATATTTTTCCTGCACGCGGCGAATGCCTTGATAGGTCCTGTCAAGCGCAGTATCCCAATCAGTCGTTCGCCAATCATCCAGATTGCTGTCGCGGATTTTGGGTTCCTCACCACGCCCAGCTGAATCAAACAGTTCGTGTTCAAAGATACCTTTCAAACAGAGCTTGCCACGGTTAACGTCTGCGCCGCCTACCCCTCTGGACGCCACCGCTTTGCCTTCTTCGTTCAAACCGACTTCAATAGAACAACCGGTAGAGCAATATCCACAGGTGGCATATTTCCATTCCTTCACTTTTTTATCGGCGATGGTAATTGGATTTTTCTGGTTACGTCCGAAAAGCATGGGCAAATCTCAATGTGGGTTATTTTCAGGAACAGGGTAAACTTGCCTGTCTCCTAATCATCAGGGCAGCCTTCTTCGGGCGTTAAGGACAAAAGGATAAGATCGCCGTCGAGCTTGATCGGGAAGCGCGCTGCACAGCCTTCATCCGGTGCAACTGCATTGCCAGATTTCAGGTTTATCTTCCAGTCATGCAAGGGACAGGCAACACGGTCACCGTGGACAATACCCTGAGACAAAGGGCCACCTTTGTGCGGGCACGCGTCCCGCAATGCAAATATTTCATCACCTGCTGTACGAAAAACCGCAATATCACCATCTGATGTACGTACAACACGCGCGCCTAACACAGGTATTTCTTCTATTTTACCGACTTCAATCCAGTCGCTATTAGTTAATTTTTCAGCCTGACTCATGATAAACCTCGTGACTGGGCAATCTGTTTGATCGGTGTAAATTCGTGTTTGTCGACACCATCAACACGCTCTTTCCAGGGGTCTGTCTGTGAAAACTTCTGAGCATAGTGGAAACGGTCCGCCAGTGCCTGCCGGCCCTTGTCATCTTCCACTATTTTATCTTTCACATAGCTTAAGCCCACGCGCTCAAGCCAGGGTGCTGTGCGTTCCAGGTAATGCGCTTCTTCACGGTAAAGCTGCATAAATGCCGCAGCATATTCCATGACCTGTTCAGACGTTTCAACATGGCAGAGGAAATCGGTCGCACGCACTTTCACCCCACCGTTACCGCCAACATGCAGTTCATAACCGGAATCAACACAGACCACACCAAAGTCCTTGATGGTGGCTTCAGCGCAATTTCGAGGGCAACCGGATGCAGCCATTTTGTATTTATGTGGCGTCCAGGAACCCCAGGTCATTTTTTCCAGGTCAATACCTAACTGGGTTGAGTCCTGTGTACCGAAACGACACCACTCTTTGCCAACACAGGTTTTGACTGTCCGCAAAGCCTTGCCATAGGCATGGCCGGAGACAAGGCCAGCATTACTCAGATCGCTCCAAACTTCTGGCAACTCTTCTTTTTTGAGGCCATACATGGCAATACGTTGACCGCCAGTCACATGCACCGTTTTTACATCAAATTTCTCTGCCGCATCAGCAATGGCGCGCAGCTCGTCAGGTGTTGTACCGCCTCCCCACATACGCGGAATAACTGAAAAGGTGGCATCTTTCTGGATGTTGGCATGGGCGCGTTCGTTAATGAAACGAGACTGGTTATCATCGTTGTATTCACCCGGCCATTGGCAAAGCAGGTAATAATTCAGTGCGGGCCGACATTTGCCACAGCCATCAGGCGCTTTCCATTCAAGAAATTTCTGCACGGCAGGGACTGATTTAAGCTGGTTTTCCCGGATGCTGGTACGCACTTCATCGTGCGTAAACTCTGTACAGCCACACAGGGGTTTTTTACCTGGCGACTGCGAGTAATCCCCACCTAGAGTATGTGCGAGTAATGCTTCTACCAGTCCGGTACAGGAACCACAGGAGCTGGATGCTTTGGTATGGACACGCACATCCTCTAACGTGAATAAACTCTTTTTACTGATTGCGTCAACAATGTCGCCTTTACAAACCCCATTGCAGCCACAAATTTCTGCCGTATTTGCCATCGCTGCCACACGATTATCATCACCATGGCCTGAGTCACCGAGATGCGCCTGGCCAAACAGTAACTTGTCACGGATATCAGACACATCCGTGTTATCGCGCATTAATTCAAAGTACCAGGTACCGTCAATGGTATCTCCGTACATAACCGCACCCTGAATTTTATTATCCTTGAGTACAACCTTTTTATAGATACCCTGACCTGGATCCTGCAAAACCAGTTCCTCAGTCGTTTCGTCGCCATTGAAGTCGCCAGCGGAAAATAAGTCGATACCCGTCACTTTGAGCTTGGTCGAAGTGACAGAACCCTCGTAAAAAGCGATGCCCAGGTGAGCCAGATGATTAGCGCAGACTTTTGCCTGCTCAAACAATGGCGCTACAAGTCCGTAAGTTATCCCTCGATGCTGCACACATTCACCGACAGAATAGATACGAGGGTCAAAGGTTTGCATCGTATCGCTGACGACGATACCACGCTCACAGTGCAGTCCAATTTTCTGCGCCAGTTCAATATTTGGCTTGATGCCGACGGCCATCACAACCAGGTCAGCAGCAACTTCTGATCCATCCTTGAAACGGACGGCTTCAACTTTGTCCTTTCCGACAATAGCTTCGGTTTGTGCTTCCATCAGGAAGCGCATGCCGCGTTGCTCCAGCGACACCTTAAGCAAGGCAGATGCCGGCTTATCAAGCTGCCGCTCCATCAGCGCGTCCAGTAAATGGACAACCGTGACATCCATACCCTGTTTCATTAAGCCGTTTGCCGCTTCCAGCCCGAGCAGACCACCACCGATCACGATCGCTTTACCGGCCTTCTGCTTCGAGGCCTGTAACATCTGATCAACATCCTTTATGTCACGGAAACCAATCACACCTTCAGTATCATGCCCCGGAACAGGAATAATAAACGGGTTCGAACCGGTCGCAATAATCAAGCGGTCATAGTGTTCTTCAATTCCATCGGATCCACGTACAATGCGCTTTGCCCTGTCAATGTCCTCTACCCATTTTCCTTTGTGTAGCGTGATATTATTGTCTGCATACCATTGCTCATCATTCAGCATAATTTCATCAATGGTTTTTTCGCCTGCCAAAACCGGAGACAATAAAATCCGGTTGTAGTTACCGTATGGCTCAGCGCCGAAAACGGTAATATCGTAAAGCTCAGGTGCAAGCTTGAGTATTTCTTCCAGCGAACGGACACCCGCCATACCATTGCCGATCAAAACCAGCTTTTCTTTCATAATAACTTCCACGTTATAGGGTCTAATATTAAGTACTGCAAACG
>JAZGER010000044.1:0-30036 GCA_036478835.1 Gammaproteobacteria bacterium
TGGGTTTAAACCAGCCAGGTATGAGCTGGACACCGTTGATTATTATGGCCGGAGTCATGGGTATGGCCGGTTCATTTATTTCGCTGCTGATGTCTAAATCGATGGCCAGGCGGTCAGTCAATGCTCAGCTCATTGAGACACCACAAAGCGAAACAGAAAGCTGGTTACTGGCGACAGTACATAGTCAGGCGCGCAGTGCCGGAATCGGATTACCAGAAGTCGCGATTTTTGAATCGCATGCACCGAATGCCTTTGCCACGGGTGCAAATAAAAATAATTCATTGGTCGCAGTGAGCACTGGGTTGCTCGATGCGATGGATCGCCACGAAGTGGAAGCTGTTCTGGCGCATGAAATCAGCCATGTTGCTAATGGCGATATGGTCACTCTTTCTTTAATACAGGGCGTTGTTAACACCTTCGTGATTATTCTGTCGCAACTGGTGTCATCTTTGATGGATCGGCGACGTGGGCGTGGATACAACGCAACCGGCTATGGGTATGGTCGGGGCATGGGGTATCGATTCACCTATTCTATTAGTCAAATGGTGTTCGGGTTTCTGGCGACACTGATTGTTCGCTGGTTCAGCCGCTGGCGTGAATTTCACGCGGATGCCGGTGGTGCGAAGCTAGCGGGTAGAGAGAAAATGATTCGTGCACTGGAGCGTTTGCAGGAATTGCAGCGACCCGCCCAATTACCCACGCAAATGCAGGCGATGGGGATTAACGGTGGTTTGTTAGGCGCGTTTGGTTTGAAGAAACTGACGATGACTCACCCGCCGCTAGAAGACAGAATCGCCGCGTTACGCGAACTTAAGGTGTAGAGTCGAGTGTGCCATCAGCCTGTCATGTCCAAGCAACTTAGTCGTGGTGAAAGCTGAAATGCTCTTGCTTTTTCTAAGCGAAATCAAACCCAATTATGCGTATCAATAAATATCCAGGGACTGTGTTTGCAATTTGTTATTTAACAAGTCTCTCTGCTGTTGCTGAAATTATTTCCGAAGCGCCTGCATTACAAGCCGTCGTTCAAGCGGCATATGAGCGTTACCCGGCGCTTGCCCTGCCCGATGTGGTTCGTCAGCAAGGCCAGGCTATTCGCCGGCAAGCCTCCGGTTTTCTGGCCGATGATCCCTCCCTGTCTCTTCGTCATGAAACGGATGAAGTCACGGATAATTTTGGATTTAATTCCTGGGAAGCGAATGTCAAGATGCCACTCTGGTTACCAGGCCAACGCAAACGCAGTCTTAATGTTGCAAATGCGGTGGAGCAGGAAGCAGAATCGCTGACCCCATTTTACAAATGGCGTGTCAGCGGCGAAGTCCGCGAGCTGCTCTGGTCGATCAGGATTGCAGAGGCTAATGAGGTACTGGCACGGGCGGCAGTAGACAGTGCACAGGCGCTCAAAGCGGACATCGACAAGCGGGTACAGGCGGGTGAGCTTGCACTAACCGATCAAATTTTGGCAGATAAGGAAAGACTGGTTCGGGACATTGAACTAATCACACGCAGGGCAAATGTTGAGGCGCTTCGCAAGGAGTATCGTATGCTAACCGGTTTAATCGAAATACCGGAAGACATCCTCGAACAGGATGCTGAAGGGACAAGTTTGCCTGAGACACACCCAGCGATTGTTGTCGCCGGACAGCGCGCAGGTCGTGCGCAAACAGAACGTGACAGGGCGCGGCATGAAAAGCGTAGCAACCCGGTGCTGGCTCTGGGCGCTAGAAACGAGCGTGCTGAAAGTGGCCTGCCCCATGACACAATTATGTCACTGGAATTAAGCCTGCCACTGGGGTTAAAGTATCAATCAGCATCAGGCATCGCTGATGCACAAAGGCAGCTGGTGGAACAGAAAATCAGCTATGCCAGCGTACAACGCGAGCTTGAAAAACAACTGATTCTCGCTGGCAGCGAAAAACACCGGACTGCGCAGGCGCTCAAACTAACACAACGACAGCAGCGGCTGGCAGCAGAAGGGCTGCGTCTTGCCCAACGGGCTTTTGAACTGGGCGAAAGCAATTTATTTACCCTGCTACAGGCACGTACACAAGCCCTGGCAGCCGAGCGGGATTTACTCATACGGCAACTTGAACAGGGCCGTGCCGTGGCGCGTCATAACCAGGCGCTGGGAGTCATACTGGAATGAAAGGGCTTATCTCGATATTACTCTTTGCACTGACCTTACCCGTTGTTGCGTCTGAACTCATTGCCTTTTCAGACAGGCAGCGTCAGGCCATGCAGATCGAAACGGCGATTATGCCGAAGGCTAAACTTAGCACTATTGCTAATTTGCCTGGCAAAGTGGTTGTACCCAATGCGCAGTTACATGTTGTCACGGCACCGCAGAAAGGCCTGGTTGAAACCCTGCTGGCTGCCGAAGGTGAGGCCGTTAAACAGGGTCAGGCCATGGCCAGGATTCAAAGCCCGGCGTTACTGGCATTACAAAGCGAGTACCTGGAAGTCCACACCCGATATCAGCTGGCTAAAAGCAATTTTGACCGCGATCAGCAACTGCATCAGGAAGGCATTATTGCCAAACGCCGCTTACTGGAATCAAAAGCGCAGTCCGAGGAATTGTTAACTTCCCTGGGGCGTGTAAAGCAGATGCTGGAACTGGCAGGGATGGATGCACAGTCTCTGGCGGTATTGAGATCTAAACGTAAGCTCGACAGTACGCTGGTTGTTTCTGCGCCTTTTGCCGGCGTGATACTTGAGCAAATGATAACGGCCGGTCACCGAGTGGAGGCTGCCGATCCTTTATACCGGATTGCGAGTCTGAAACCGTTGTGGCTTGAAGTCCATGTGCCGCTCGAACGTCTTGCTGACATTCAAACAGGCCAGATGATTGTTGTGCCTTCGCTTGATTTATCTGGCCCGATTACCACGATCGGAAAGATGGTCCACGATGTCGACCAGGGTGTACTGGTTCGCGCAGAAATCAAGGAAGGTGCTGAAAAACTACGTCCTGGCCAGTTTGTACAGGTGCAACTTACCATTGCGTCCGCAAATCAAAGCTACCGTGTACCCCGCAGTGCTGTCGTACGCTTTGAAGGGAATAGTTATATCTTTTCAGCACAAAAGGACGGTTTTCTACCGGTGCAAATAAAAGTCACGGGTGAGGAAGCGAATGCGCTGATTATCGAAACTGATATGCCGGCACAGACAGCGATAGCGATCGTCGGGACGGCGGCCATCAAAGCAGCCTGGCAGGACGGCGGATAATGCTGGGAGGTCTGATTCGATTTTCGCTAACTCAGCGCATGTTAGTGCTGTTGCTGATTGTGTTGATTGCAGGCGGCGGCTGGTATGCATTCAAGCATACCCCCATCGATGCTTTTCCCGATGTGTCCACCACCCAGGTAAAAATAATTGTCAAGGCGCCGGGTATGACGCCGGAAGAAGTTGAAACACGTATCACGGCACAGATTGAAGTGGAAATGCTGGGTATTCCTCGCCAGTCCATGCTGCGCTCTATCGCAAAGTATGCATTAACGGATATCACTGTGGACTTCGAAGAAGGCACAGATATTTACTGGGCTCGACAACAGGTTGCTGAACGTCTGAATGCTGTTTGGGGTGATCTTCCGACGGATATTTCAGGTGGCATTGCACCGATGACGACACCACTGGGTGAGATGTTCATGTTCACCATTGAAGGGGGTGAGTTGAACGATATGGAGCGCCGCGACCTGCTCGACTGGGTCATTCGCCCGGCATTGCGAGGCGTGACGGGTGTCGCTGATGTTAATGCACTGGGTGGTCTGGTGCGCAGTTATGAGGTGATCCCGAACAATGCCAGGATGCATGCGCTCGGCATTGCACTCGACGAGATGCGAACCGCGCTGGAAAAGAACAATCGTAACGATGGCGCTGGTCGGCTTAACGACGGCGAGGAAGCCTTGTTGGTACGCACTGAAGGCAGTATTCGCACGCTGGATGATGCGCGTAATATCATTGTGCGTGCGCATCCCCTGGAGCCGATCCGGATTGCGGACGTGGCAGATGTCCGTATCGGTGCAATGACCCGTTATGGTGCCGTGACACAGAATGGAAAAGGTGAAGCTGTTCAGGGGTTGGTTCTCGGCTTGCGGGGCGCGAATGCGCGCAATGTCGTTGACGGGGTGCGTAGCAAACTCGACGAGCTCAAACCGGGTCTGCCAGAAGGCGTTGAAATCCGTGTGTTTTATGATCGTGGGCAACTGGTAAACAAAGCCGTGGGTACGGTCACCAGGGCATTGGCCGAGGCAACGGTGTTGGTCATGCTGTTGTTGATCCTGTTTCTTGGCAATGTTCGTGCCGCATTGACAGTGGCGTTGATACTTCCCTTATCGGCACTGGCGACGTTTATCCTGATGTATCAATTCGGAATGTCAGCTAACCTGATGTCTTTGGGCGGGCTGGCGATTGCTGTGGGTATGCTGGTTGATGCAGCGGTCGTGGTGGTCGAGAATGTGATGACTCATCTGGCGCATAGCAAACCAGCGACGCGCCTGCCAAGATTGCATCTGATATACCGCGCCGCTCGCGAAGTCGCTGTGCCTGTGACGTCGGGTATTCTCATTATCATCATTGTGTTTTTGCCGTTACTGACGCTGCAGGGGCTGGAAGGGAAATTATTTATACCGGTGGCGCTGACGATAGTTTTCGCACTGAGTGCGTCGTTATTTCTATCACTAACAGTGATTCCGGTCCTGTCGTCCTATCTGATCGGTGAGGTATCACATGATGACCCGCGTTTTGTCAGGCTACTACAGAACATCTATCGGCCTGCGTTAAACTGGTCACTCAATCATTCGCGGACTGTTGTGTTGTCTGCACTGGCATTACTGGCTGTTTCGGGCGTCATTTATACGCAGTTAGGTAAGTCCTTTATGCCAACGATGGATGAGGGTGACCTGATTGTGCAGCTCGAAAAACTGCCCTCGATCAATCTTCAGGAATCCATCAATATCGATATGCGTGTGCAACGTGCGATTCTAAAGCAGGTTCCAGATGTCACTGGTATTGTGGCACGTGCTGGTTCCGATGAGCTTGGGCTTGACCCGATGGGACTAAATGAAACCGATAGTTTCCTCGTTCTGAAACCTCGTGATCAGTGGCAAAGTACAGATAAAGAAACACTGATTGCGTCGATCAGGGACGTACTGGCAGATTTTCCCGGAGTCGGTTATGCGTTTACCCAACCGATAGAAATGCGTGTCTCGGAAATGCTGACCGGTGTGCGTGGTGATCTGGCGATTAAAATATTCGGTGAAGATCAGCAACAACTGAGTGCCACGGCTGATGCCATTGTTAATCTGTTAAAGGGGGTAGAAGGCGCTGAAGATGTTTATACGCCACGTAATGAAGGCGCACAATATTATCGGTTAGTTGCCGACCGCCTGGAAGTGGGGCGCCTGGGTATTTCTATGGATGAACTGGAAACTGACCTGCGTACACAGGTGGAAGGTATTCGTGTCGGAACGGTGTACCAGGATGCGCGTCGCATTCCCTTGCTGTTGCGTGGTCCAGAACAATTACGAAATTCCGCAGCAGTGTTTTCCAGTCAGCGGTTTGCCTTGCCGGGAGGTGAAGCTACAGGCCTCGCTGATCTGGTGAAACTGGAGCGTACCGAAGGGCCGGTCGCGATTAAACGTGAGCGGGGTAACCGTATGGCTGTTGTTATCGCCAATGTTTCAGGGCGTGATTTGGTGAGTTTTGTAGAAGAGGCCAGACAGGTTGTGACTGACAAAGTGCAGCTACCGGGAGGTTATTATCTGCAATGGGGTGGGCAATTTGAAAATCAGCAACGCGCTGCCAGGCGGTTATCAGTTGTCGTACCTGTCGCGTTGGGTCTGATATTCCTGACGCTGTTCTCAACCTTCCACTCGGTGCGCCAGTCGATACTGGTGCTGGCCAACATTCCGTTTGCTCTGGTTGGCGGTGTTTTTGGTTTATGGATGACGGGTGAATACCTGTCGGTCCCCGCATCGGTCGGTTTTATCGCCCTGCTTGGCATCGCTGTACTTAACGGTGTAGTGATGGTTACTTATTTTAACCAGCTTCGCGCACTGGGCCAGCCGATTCATGAAGTCGTGACTGAAGGTGCGCTACGTCGTTTGCGGCCGGTGCTGATGACCGCATCGATTGCTGCTTTTGGCCTGGTGCCGTTACTGTTTGCTCAGGGTCCCGGATCAGAAATTCAACGGCCACTGGCGATTGTCGTTATCGGCGGTCTGGTATCCTCGACCTTGTTGACACTTTTTATACTGCCCATGTTATACCGCCGTTTTGGCGTGGAAAATTCCGGAGTTTGAAATGGAGCGATGCCTGCTGGCGATGATAGTGCCCCCCTCAATTGAAAGCGCGGTGATAGACTGGCTGCTGGAGCGCGATGATATCGATGGCTTTACCCGTCTGCCGGTTGACGGGCATGGCGTGTCGGTGCATGCAATGACGATTGCCGAACAGGTGGCAGGCCGGAAAAAACAAGTCCTGATTCAAATGCATTTGCCGGAACCTGTCGCACGGGACATTCTCGCCTCAGTAGAAAAAATATTCAGCGGCAGTGGCATGCACTACTGGTTATTGCCTGTGTTATCTGCGGGTCATATCGAATAACGCGAACGCTGGTTGCTATTGTGTTGATCCCCATGCAGTTATTCGATTTTATAGTGTGAGATTTTTACACGAGGCACACAAAAGAGACTAGAACGTCAGGGACGCCAGGAGGGTATAAAATATTTTTCTCACGAAGTGCTAAAATAAGCCTGCTTTCATGGTGATTCTGGCGCTTTGGCGGTTATAAAATGTATCGTGTCAGGGTCCTCTTTTCGGATGATTTACTCTCCTGGATTTCATTGCCGAAAGTATGGGGTTATACTAAAAAAACCAGCGTAGCAAAAATTGCTGCCTCCACTACATTTACTCTTTGGGATGCGCAATGATCAAACACATCAAAGTCGTTTTAGCGGTAGTTTGTCTACTCATCGTCTCGAGTGCCATTCACGCTACTGATTTACGCCCTGTTTTAAGTGACGGCGAGCCGGCACATAATTATGCCGTTCGGATCTACTACGATAATCCGGCGACCCGACAAAAAATCATTGTTACCTTTGAGCCACTTGAATCGGATAAATCAAAAAATTACATTGTGGTTGAAGTGGGTGAAGTTGAGCATCAACGTTTGCTTGATCTGGGGTTGACTGTCGAAATCGATCAGCCGTATACCGAATTGATTAATCAGCCTGCGGTAGCACCATCACAATCCCGTGCGAGTGCGTTAGCGGCAAACACGATTCCAGGTTTTCCCTGTTACCGCACAGTTGAAGATACCTTTACTTCTGCTCAGGCGATTGTGACGAACTATCCGACACTGGCAAGCTGGTCGGATGTCGGTGATACATGGGAAAAAGCCAACGGTTTTGGGGGCTATGATTTGCAGGTGCTTGTGTTAACCAATACCGCTATAGCCGGGCCCAAGCCTAAAGCCTTTATTACCAGCTCTATTCATGCGCGGGAATATACACCGGCAGAGCTGATGACGCGTTTTGCAGAGCATCTGGTTAGCCAGTATGGAAGCAATGCTGACATCACCTGGATACTTGATCATCATGAAGTTCATCTGATGTTGCAAACAAATCCTGATGGCAGGAAGCAGGCAGAAACGGGTTTGCTATGGCGTAAAAATACTAACCAGAACTACTGTGGTGTGACGAGCAATACCCGGGGCGCTGACCTGAATCGTAACTTCGAGTTTGAATGGGACTGTTGTGGCGGTTCGAGTAATGATCAGTGCAGTACAACTTATCACGGTAGTGGCCCGGCTTCAGAACCGGAAGCCCAGGCCGTGCAAAATTATTTGCGAAGTCATTTTATCGATAACCGCGGCCCGAACCTGACGGATGCTGCACCGCTTGATACACAAGGCCTGTATCTGGATATTCATAGTTATTCAGAGCTGATTTTATGGCCATGGGGTTTTACTAACACGGTTGCGCCTAATAGTACTCAGTTGCAAACGCTGGGAAGGAAGTTTGCATTTTTCAATAACTATACGCCACAGCAATCCATTGGTCTTTATCCGACAGATGGCACGACAACCAGTTTCGCTTATGGCGAATTGGGGTTGCCTGCATATACCTTTGAGCTGGGTACGGCTTTTTTTCAGGACTGCAGTACGTTTGAAAATACTATTATCCCCGCTAATATGCCTGCGCTGGTTTACGCGTTAAAATCCCTGCGAGCACCTTACCGATTACCCGCAGGGCCTGAAACTTTCAGCGTCGCTCTAGATAGCGGCGATCTATTCCCGGTTGCAAGTGGAACCCCTGTGACTGTTAGCGCAACCGCTGATGACGCGCGATATAATGCAAGTAATGGGACTGAACCCAGCCAGGCTATCGCTGCTGCAGAATATTTTATTGATATTCCTCCCTGGGAAAATGGCGCTACCCCCATTCCTATGACGGCTGTTGATGGCGTGTTTGATAGTGGCTCTGAAGTTGTTCAGGCAAGTATTAATACTGCCGGACTAGCGAATGGTCAGCACAGTGTTTTTATCCACAGTAAAGATACTGATAATTCCTGGGGAGTGGTGAGTGCGATTTTTCTGAATATAGATGATAACGCAGGGCCCCCAACTGTCATTTTTGAAGATGATTTCGAATCAGACTCTGGGTGGGTCGCAAATCCATCGAATACAGACAGCGCGACGACTGGACAATGGGAACGGGCAAATCCTGAGCCAACAAATTCTAATGGTGATAAGCAGCTCGGTGACACCGTCAGTGGAACACAGGATCTGGTCACGGGTGCCAGTGCAGGTGCAAGCGTTGGGGTAAATGATATTGATAACGGGGTGACATCCATGCGTTCTCCGGATATTGCTATTCCAGCAGGTGGCCCGTTTACGCTTTCATTTAGCTATTACATGGCGCATACCAATAACTCATCGGTTGACGATTTTTTCCGGCTGTCTATAGTTGGGAGTAGTACGGCAGTTCTACTGGAAGAATCAGGTTTTGCTGATGACGATGATGCCGCCTGGCAAAGTTTCAGCACCAATATCACCGCTTTTGCTGGCCAGACGGTTCATTTCTTGATTGAAGCCGCTGATAATGCGGGGGGCAGCATCGTAGAAGCAGGTGTTGATGATATAAAGATTGAAGGTATCTGTGCAGATTCTGATACCGATGGCCTGGATGATTGCTTTGAAGCTCAGATCGGGACCGATCCTGCCCTGATCGATACAGATGGGGACGGGGTGTCAGATTTTGATGAAGTGAACTTTGATGCGAGTCCATTCAATTATAACCCCTTTCATCCGGTGACCAATCCTGGTGGTTCTGATCTTGACGCAAATAATCCGGATACAGACGGCGATGGCTACACTGATTTAATAGAAATCACTGCCGGATCGAATCCCCTGGATGGGAACGATATTCCTGTGCCGCATGACGGTGATCTCAATAATGATGGTCATGTAAATGCAGTAGACCTTCTCATTGCTACCCGCATCCTTAATGGCCAGATCAGTATTAACGCAGCGCAGCTGGCTCATGGCGATGTTGCACCTCTCGTTGCAGGACAGCCAGCACCCGATGGAGTATTTACGCTGGGTGATCTTGTGGTTATCCAGAGAAAAGCATTAGGTCTTATCAGTTTCTAATTTATCTCTATACGCAAGGTCACGGCCCCGTTCTGTCGGGAGAGATTCATAAGCGTGAATTTTGGTCGTTTCTGCGATCGATGCAAAGAAGGGCGATTGAGCTTCCAAGAAAATCTGTCGATGGCCGCCTATTTAAGTGCGTAAAGAGGTATCCTACGCGATCAATAATCATTAAGAAGTAAAATAAAAGTGTCAATGACTTCGCAAGACGAACACAAACAACCTGACCCCGTTTCTTTCTGGGAAGCGTTCACCTACTGGCTCAAGCTCGGTTTTATCAGCTTTGGTGGCCCGGCTGGTCAAATTAGTATGATGCATCAGGAGCTGGTGGAAAAGCGCCGATGGATTTCTGAACATCGTTTTCTCCATGCGCTGAATTACACGATGGTGTTGCCTGGACCTGAGGCACAACAGCTTGCCACTTACATTGGCTGGTTAATGCACGGTGTCTGGGGAGGGATTGCTGCAGGCTTTCTTTTCGTGCTGCCTTCGCTATTCATTCTGAGTGGTTTGACATGGATTTACTTAGCCTATGGCGATGTGCCTGCCGTTGAGGGTGTTTTATATGGTATCAAGCCAGCGGTGACGGCTATTGTTGTCTTTGCAGCTTATCGAATTGGCTCCAGAGCTTTGCCGAATAATGTGTTGCGCGCGATTGCACTTCTGGCGTTCATTGCGATTCTTTTCCTGAAAATACCATTCCCTTATATCGTTTTGTTAGCAGGCATTATTGGATTTATCGGCTCGCGCTTTTCGCCTGAAATGTTCCGGGCGGGTGGGCATCATGGCGGGTCGAAAGAGACCTATGGCCCTGCCATTATTGATGATGATACCCCGGTGCCTTCCTTTGCATTATTCAAATGGAGTCGGTTTATTGCTTTCGCTTTTGTTGGGTTGGCAATCGGTGGTGTTGTGATGGCGCTATTGATGAAGTCCTATGGATGGGATGGAACGCTTACCCAGATGGGCGTGTTTTTTACCAAGGCCGCGCTGGTGACATTTGGTGGCGCCTACGCCGTTTTGCCTTATGTTTATCAGGGCGGTGTTGAGCAATACGCCTGGCTCAGTGGAACACAAATGATTGACGGCCTTGCGTTGGGAGAGACAACGCCTGGCCCGCTCATAATGGTGGTTGCCTTTGTCGGTTTTGTTGGTGGCTGGACCAAAGAGATTTTCGGCCCTGAAATGCTTCCCCTGGCAGGTTTTGCGGGTGCCAGTATAGCCACGCTGTTTACGTTTCTGCCTTCTTTTCTGTTTATTCTGCTGGGTGGGCCAGCCATTGAAGCGACCAGAAACGACATGAAATTCACTGGGCCTTTAACAGGGATTACGGCGGCAGTGGTCGGTGTTATTCTGAATCTTGCCGTGTTTTTTGCCTACCATGTGTTGTGGCCACAAGGGTTTGACGGGGTGTTTGAGTGGTTTGCTGCTTTGATTGGTGCCGCAGCGTTTATTGCCCTGTTCCGGTTTAAAGTAGGGATTGTTCCGGTGATCGCGGCCTCTGCTGCAGTCGGTCTGGGCTATTCTACTTTATTGTAGAATGCCCTTCGCCAAGATTTAACCAGCTCAGAATTTCCTGAGGCTGGTTAATCATCGCATCAGCACTCCATGTCTCTGGCTTATCCGATACGGAGAGATAGCCAAACAGGGCAGTGATCGTTTTCATCCCGGCATTCTTTCCTGCTTCAATATCCCGTTGAGCATCACCGACATACACGCAGTGCTCCGGTTTCATTTGGATAAGATCGGCTGCATGTAGCAAAGGCGCAGGGTGGGGTTTGCACTGTTTGAGCGTGTCACCAGAGACAATGCAGTTTGTTCGCTGGTGCAGCTTAAGTGTTTTTACCAGCGGGTTTGTTAACCAGCCAGGTTTATTGGTCACAATACCCCAGGGGATGTTATGTGATTCCAGTGTATCGAGAACGCAATCCATGCCATTAAACAGTCGGGTGTCAACACAGAGGTTGTCTTTGTAATACGCCAGTAACTGTTGACGCAGGGGTTCGAGTTCCGGGTCTTTGTCGGTGAGAGAGAAACCTAGCTCTATGAGTGCTCGCCCACCATGCGAGACGACCTCACGGATCGTTTTTTCAGATAACGGTTTACGCCCATGCTGAATCAGAACATAGTTTAAGGCATTGGCGAGATCGGGAGCAGTATCCAGTAAGGTGCCATCAAGATCAAATAATACAGCGCGTACCAGGCTATTCACAGGCTATTAATCGATAGATTTTTTGTACCAGACAAGGTAGTTAACATCAACATCTTTCCCAAGTTTATACGCTTGTGTTAGTGGATTGTATGTCATACCCGTTAGATTTTGTATCTGTAGGTCGGACTGCCTTGCCCAGGTGTCTAGCTCAGATGGTTTGATGAATTTTTGATAGTCATGCGTTCCTCTGGGCAACATGCGCAACAAATATTCAGCGCCAACAACCGCCAGCATCCAGGCTTTGGGGTTACGGTTAATGGTAGAAAAAAAGATATTTCCACCCGGTTTGACAAGACGTGCGCAGGCCGCAATAACCGACGCCGGATCCGGAACATGCTCCAGCATTTCCAGACAGGTCACCGTATCAAACGCAGCAGGGTGAAGCGCAGCAAATTCTTCGGCTGTCGTTTGCTGGTAGTCAATGTCCACTTCCGATTCATAGCGATGTAATTTCGCCACACTGAGCGGTGCTTCGCCCATATCAATGCCAGTGACTTTAGCGCCTTTTTTTGCCATGGATTCGCTAAGAATGCCACCACCACAACCGACATCCAGGACATGGCAACCCTTTAACGGAGCGTGCTGGTTGATATAATCCAGCCGTAATGGATTGATATCATGTAGCGGTTTAAATTCACTGTTGGGATCCCACCAGCGTGAAGCCATTTCTTCAAACTTTCTGACTTCTGCGTAATCAACATTTTGAGAGCTTGTATTCATGGCGGTTAACGATACCGTGCCTGAAGTCGTACATCAATAAGCAAGAACGTAACACACTAAGCTAAAAGAGCGGATATCAAGCGCCTGCCGCGTTATTGAGACACAGGCGGTTGAGCATCCAGAATACGTGCCTGACTTTGTTGTTGAGGCAGAAGACTTTGTATTAATGGTAGAGGCTAAGGCGCGTAAAGAAATGACCGCCGCAATACGCTGGTGTAAACATGCTAGTGAATATCTTCTTGAAAATGGGGGGAAAGAATGGAAATATCTTCTGGTTTCTCATGATGATGTGATTGAGAAAAATACGTTGTCTGCTTATATATAAAAATATGAAAGGCAGGTAGCGCCTTGAGCTTATAACTCAAGCTCTCCACGACCTCGCCGCAATTTCTCGTTGAATATTTTCGATAGATGCTAGTGCGTTTGTACGCTGTTGGATGTTGGGATTACTTTGAGCTAACGCACTGACATTCTATCTTATTAATTACGGCTAATTTAGGGTTGATTTGCGGCTAGTTATAGGCTAATTTAAGGCTATGTACTGGAATCCAAAATATACGATAAGCAATAAACTTCTCCTGACTATCCGAGAAATCGGGGAGTCTATCGGGGAGGTTAGAGCGCTGCACCTTACGGGTACTACCTTGGCAAAGTTGGAGCTAAGTGCCAGAGAGCTATCATCTTATGCCTCGACCAGTATAGAGGGTAATCCACTACCACTTACCGATGTAAAGCGGTTGCTGAAAACCCGCAAAGAAAGTGTTCGGGATACTGAGCGAGAGGTGCTCAATTACAATAATGCTTTGCAAGAATTATTTAAATCTGTCCGTCAAAACCGCTTTGAACTAAATGTTAAAACGTTAGAGCAGGTTCAAGGGCAGGTGGTAGCAGGATTGATGGATAATCCCGCTCATTGTGGTGTGTTACGCCAAGACCCCGTGATCATTCGCAACCCACGAAAGCTTGATGAAATTGTTTTTATTCCGCCAGATGCAAAAGAGGTGGAGCAGCTTACAACAAGTCTTATGGACTTTGTGAATGACAATATTGGAAAAATTGATCCTGTCATTCTTGCAGGTATCTTTCATCGACAAAATGTCATCATTCATCCTTTTATCGATGGTAATGGTCGCACAACACGACTGTTAACGACGGCTGTTCTGGGAAAAACTGGACTTGATCTGTTTGAAATATTTAGTTTCGAGGGCTATTACAATCGGAATATTACCCGTTACTTTAAAACGGTGGGTCTTGAAGGTGATTATTACGATTTAAAAGATGATATCGATTTTTCTGTTTGGTTGGAATATTTTGCAGAAGGCATATTGGACGAATTACGTCGCGTGATTAAAATATTTCCAGAACAATCACGAGCCAAACCAAGATTAGAGTCACATCATCAACAAATACTGGATTATATTCACGAGAGAGGCAGTATCACTCAACGAGAATATGGTGACATCTCTGATCGTAGTTTAGCGTCGCGAAAACTGGATTTTGAAAAACTCATTCAGTTGAACCTGATTGAAGCCAACGGTGTCGGGCGTGGGACTTACTACCTGCTTGTTCCTTCGCAATAATCTCTGCTACTGACCTTCCCACGGTGAGGAAGGGGCATTGCTGTCTTTTAGGTTGTTTCCGTTCTACCTTTGGTGGCATTGAATCCCATTATCTATGCTGTTGGGCTGTAGGTTAGCCTTTATGGATTAAGGACGGAGTGCCGAGGTGGCGTAGAAGAGAGAAGAACAAGACAGGCACCTTCTTGGAAATATAATGTATAACTCCGTTGAAGGAATTTCTTGAGTTGAGCCCTGGCATATTATTATTTTCAGACTGGATGTTGGATATCGGTAACGATTCTCGTATATATCAGAAAATTCCTCTACCACAGGCAGTAGCGTAGGATCCCTCACTTTCATCGCCCGAAGGTCTGTTTTGTAAGTTATCTCCTCTATTGTTTTGTCCAAAAAAACTTGCAACCGATAAAAAACTGTATATAGTTACAGTATGCTGTAAATATACACAGGTGGATTTATGAGTAATCTAACGAAACGACAGGCTGAAATTCTTGATTTCATTTATGAGTTTGCAGCAGAGGAAGGTTATCCGCCGACGCGGGCTGAGATTGCACAGGCGTTTGGGTTCAAATCACTCAATGCTGCTGAAGAGCATCTAAGAGCGCTCGATCGTAAGGGTGCCATCGAATTGTTGCCAGGGTCTTCACGCGGGATTCGATTGCTAGAAGAAGAGGTTGAAGGTATTCCGCTTGTTGGGCGAGTCGCTGCGGGTAATCCGGTGCTTGCTGAAGAGAATATTGAAGATTATCTTCCTGTTGATCCGGCAATGTTTCATCCTCGTGCACACTATTTGCTGCGTGTTGCTGGAATGAGCATGAAGGATATCGGCATTATGGATGGGGATTTGCTCGCTGTTCATCGGACAAGCCGTGCTGAGAACGGGCAGATTGTCGTTGCGCGTATTGAGGATGAGGTGACGGTGAAGCGATTCAGGCAGCGAGGCTCCATCGTTAGATTGCTGCCTGAGAATGAAGACTTCGAACCGATTGTTGTTGATCTTAAAAGTCAGGAAATGGCGATTGAAGGTCTGGGTGTTGGTTTATTAAGGAACGGAGCTTTGACATGAAAATTGAACAGGTAATGAGCCAGTTAAAAGCCTGGTGTATAGATCAGGTGGGTGTTCCTGAGAGTATTGTTTCGACCGGTTTTCCTGAACTGGATCAGTTGATACCGGAAGGTGGATGGCCGCGTGAGACAGTGATTGAAATATTATCGCCCGTCAGTAAGCGCGCACCTTTACATTTATTGATGCCTTTATTGGCAAGATTAGGTGAGCAGGATCGCTGGCTAAGCTGGATTGCGCCTACAGAAACGCCTTACGCACCTGCGTTGGCAGCAGCGGGTGTTGATCTGGGGAAAGTCCAAACCGTGCTACCAAAGAAGGGGCAAGATGCGCTTTGGACAGTCGAGCAAAGCCTGGCTTCAGGTGCCAGTTCGATCGTGCTGGGTTGGCCAGCGTTTACGGATAAAACCGTTTTGCGCAGGACGCAGGAAGCGGCAGAAGAAGGTGAGACCATGTGTATTTTGTTTCGCCCTGATACGTTGGCATCCGAACCTTCACAAGCCATTCTACGATTACAGGTGGATTATGATATCGATGGCTCCATGTTGGTCACACTGCTTAAGCGTTCCGGTGGTCCAGAGACGGGGCCAGTGAGGATTGATTTTGGGGCGGCTAGCCCGTTAGCGCAGTATTCTTTTGATATGGCTTGTTGACAGGGAGTTACTATGATTATTTCGAGAGATTCTTTCTACTACAAAGGGGGCTAGCCGGCTTTGCCTGCCCTGACCAGCGCCTTGTATTCCTGATAATACAATTTCATTTGCTGGCACACTTGCCCTGGTTTCCCCTGACCGATAGTTTTACCATCGATAACAGTGACCGCCATAATCTCTCGCGTTGAACTGGTAATCCAGACTTCATCTGCACTGAATAGGTCACTTTCAGTTATATTTATTTCTTTGCAGGGCAGTTGATGTTTATGTGCGAGCTCAATGACCAGATCGCGTGTTATGCCGGGTAATAATTGCCTGCCAGTCGGTTGAGTGATAATGGTGTTGTTGCGGACAATAAATAAATTACTTGCAGAGCCTTCCACTGCATTGCCATCACGAATCAGGATAGCTTCATCCACACCTGCTTGTATGGCTTCGTGTCGAAGCAGGACATTCGGGAGCAGGGTAATCGCCTTTATATCACAACGCGACCAGCGCGTATCAGTTACGGTTATTGCGTTGGTGCCCTGAGCAGACAATTCAGGATTGGATCTGGGAATAACGCTGCAATTAGCAAAAACTGTTGGAGTCAAGTTATCAGGAAAACGATGATCGCGCTTACTGGCAGCGCCTCGCGTGACCTGTAGATAAATGGCGTAGTCCTGATCGGGCTGATCGCAAACATTGTTGATGAGCAGTTTTTCAAATAAGGCTATCCAGCTATTACTGGCATGGGGATTGTTAATATGGATGCTATTGAGACTATTTTGCAGTCGTTTTAGATGTTGATGAATGCGAAAAAGCTTCCCACCATAGACTGGAATAACTTCATACACACCATCACCAAACAAAAACCCCCGATCCATAACCGGCACCATGGCTTCATTGGCAGGGATGAAATGACCGTTTAAATAGACGGTATCCATCTATTGAAAGTAGAGTAATGCACTGTCAAACAGGCGTTGCCAGATAGCACCTTGAGGAATGGCTGTTAATGCAGTGAGCGGCCTTTCAGACAGCACCTCATCTCCCAGTTTAATACTGACAGTGCCGAGCATAGTGCCTGCATCGACTGGCGCCATTATTTGTTCAGCAATCTGCATGGATGCATCCAGTTTATCGTATTGACCTCGTGGGATGGTGATATACAGTGTTTCATCAAGGCCAAGCGAGACCTCTTTGTTACGGCCTTTCCAGACGCGCGTGGTGGTTAGCTGTTTCCCAGCATCATAAAGCTTATGGGTTTCGAAGAAACGAAAACCATAATCGAGAAGAGCCTGGCTGGTATTCGCGCGCGCTTCTTTACTTTCAGTTCCAAGCACAACAGTAATGAGTCGCATTTTATCGCGCAAGGCAGAGGTGACCAGGCAATAGCCAGCCGATTTTGTATGACCCGTTTTTATGCCATCAACTGATTTGTCTCTGCCGAGCAAAAGGTTGCGATTGTATTGCGTAATGTCGTTATAACGAAACTCGCGTTCGGAATACCACTTATAATATTCGGGGAACTCAGCAATTAACGCCCGCGATAAGGTGGCAATGTCCCGGGCTGACATATAGTGCTCTTTATCGGGTAACCCGGTGCTGTTCATAAAATGGCTGTTACTCATGCCCAGCTCTGCCGCGTGATGGTTCATTAAGCTGGCAAAGTTGCTTTCAGTCCCGGCGATTTTTTCGGCCAGTGCGACGGTTGCATCATTACCTGATTGAATGATGACGCCTTTGATCAGGTCAGCAACAGGGACCGTCGTACCGACTTTTACAAACATCCGGGAGCCCTCCATTTGCCAGGCTTTTTTGCTGATCCTTACGCTATCAGAAAGTGTCAACGTGCCACGCCGAATTTCGTTGAATATAACGTGCATACTCATCAATTTTGTAATGCTTGCGGGCTCCATGCGCTCATCCGCATTTTTCTCGGCGATGATCTGGCCACTGTCAAAATCCTGAATCAGATAGGCTTTGGCCGCAATATCCGGTGCGCCAGGAACCGGCGGTTCGGCAAAAGAGGTTGTGGATAACAGGCTGGCAAACAGGACAAGAAGATAATACATAAGTGTGTCGTTCTCGCGGGTAAATGATTAAGAAGGGCAGCTTTAATCGGTGACGATGCTGGGGGTATCAATACCGTGCTGTTTTAGCATGCCGGCCAGTGTATCAGCTGTTTGTGTGTCTTGCAGTGGCCCAATCCGTACCCGGTATATTTCCTGGCTAGATGCACGGGCAGGGATAATGTGGATACCTTCAAAGTTTGATTGAATCAATTGACGTTGCAGTTTTTCGGCATTTTTTCGCTCAGTAAAAGCACCGAGTTGTAAATAGATTTGGGCATTTTTTAAGGGCGTCGAAGGCAAGGGTTTTTCAATCAAATGTGCAGCGGCAACCGGCTGAACTGGAACAGAAGGACTGACCGCTGTGCTCGTACTATTCTGAGCTTCCAGAGTAACAACTTCAACCTGTCCAGTTCCTGCGGTATTAATGCCAAGCTTGATGGCCGCAGCGTAGGACAAATCAACAATTCTACCTGCGTGGAATGGGCCGCGATCGTTGATTTTTACAATGACAGAACGGTCATTATCCAAATTGGTTACGCGCGCATAAGTCGGCAGTGGCAGGGTTTTGTGTGCAGCTGTCATCGCATACATATCGTAGGCTTCGCCACTGGATGTTCTGTGTCCATGAAACTTGGTCCCATACCAGGAGGCAATGCCTTTTTCTCGATAGCCGACACTGGTTTTTCGTGTGTAATAGCGTTTACCAAAGACTTCGTAACTGTCTGGATTGCCATATTTACTGCGCGTGGTTTTAACGGGAATTGCATCAGGTATAAGGGTAACATCGACCTGTTGTTGCGGTGCGCTATCCTGTTTCTGACTATAGCGCGATTTTTCCGGCGTGCTACAGGCTGCGAGCAAAATAGCCAGGCTCATCTGGGTAAACCACTTGGCCCTGTTGAGCAGGGAAGTATTACTAAATGTCATAATGGGAAGATTCATTTTTATGTCGTGCAGTTTAACGGTTATACGCTGCTTTGATAGACTGGCTTAACTGCAACACGGCCATCGCGTAGAGTGGACTCCGGTTATAGCGCGTTATGACATAAAAGTTATTCATGGTTAACCAGTATTCAGGTCCGGATTTTTGCTCAAGAGCAATCAGTGCGACAGGGGTTTTTTTACCCAGAGCCTGTTCTGATTTAATGCCGGATTTCAGATAGTAGTCCGGTGCATGTTTTGGTTTGTAGCCTTCGTCCAGCATCGCTTTCGACGGGCGCTTGCTTGCGCTTGCGCGATAGGCGACAGGTTGGTTGTGCTTCCAGCCATGTACACGCAGGTAATTGGCGACACTGCCCAGAATGTCTCCCATGTTAGTCCACAAATCGCGTTTGCCATCCTCGTCATAATCGACAGCATACTCGCGATAACTGCTGGGCATGAATTGTCCGAGTCCCATGGCGCCCGCATAGGAACCTTTGGCTTTTTTCAGGTTAACTTTTTCTTCTTTGGCGAGTAGCAGAAACTGCTCAAGTTCTTTGGTAAAGAACGTGCTTCGTTTGGGGTAGCCAAATGCCAGAGTAGAAATGGCATCGATCACACGGTAAGAGCCCGTATTATTTCCGTAGCGGGTTTCGACGCCAACAATCGCGACGATGACGCTGGCATCAACGCCGAAGCGTTTTTCAATATCGGTTAATAACGCAGCGTGTTTTTTCCAGAACAGTGCGCCGCCTTCGATACGCGATTTGGTGAGAAAAATGGGGCGGTATTCGTACCAGGGTTTGTGTTCAGCGGGTCTGGAGATTGCTTCGATAATGTCTTCGCGTAAATGCGTGGTTGCGAAGAGCTGTTTCAGGCTGGACTCGTCAAGTTGGTGACGATCCACCATGTCTTTAATAAAGGTATTTGCCTGACGGTTACCCGCGAATGTTTCATGTTTTGATTCGCTGTTAGCGACTGCCGGGAATAGCAGGTAACTACACAGGGTTAACATGATTGAGGCTGATAGTTTGAAATTTTTAGTTAGCAACGTGACACCTGTTAAGTGGGTAAAAGTTTGCGATGTGTTTGAATAGACATCAGGATACCGAATCCTGCCATCAGGGTCACCATTGAGGTTCCCCCATAACTCACCAGCGGCAGCGGCAGGCCGACAACCGGCAGCAACCCGGTTACCATGCCAGTATTGACGAATATATAGATAAAAAATGTCAATCCAAGGCTGCCTCCCAGCAGACGAGAATAGGTATCCTGTGCCTGAGTCGCAATATACATGCTTCTGATGATAATAAAGGCATAGATTGCCAGCAATAGCAAAATGCCCGCCAGGCCAAATTCTTCACCTAAAACGGCGAAAATAAAGTCGGTTGAGCTCTCCGGCAGGAATTCCAGGTGTGCCTGGGTGCCATTTAGCCAGCCTTTTCCAAAGCTGCCGCCAGAGCCAATGGCTATTTTCGATTGGATAATGTGGTATCCGGTTCCCAGCGGGTCTTTTTCGGGGTGTAGAAACGTCAGAACGCGCTGGCGTTGATACTCATGCATAAAGTGCCACAGGACGGGCGCTCCAGCCGCAGCGATAGCTGTGAGTCCGATTAATAGCCGCCAGGATAAACCCGCCAGAAACAGGACAAAAAACCCGGCACAGGCAATGAGCAGGGAGGTTCCCAGGTCTGGCTGTCGGGCGATCAGCATGACCGGAATGGCGATCAACAACCCGGCAATGAGCAGTCTTGAGCCGCGCGGCGGCAGGCGCTTGTCTGAAAAATACCAGGCAACCATCATCGGTACGGCCAGTTTCATCATTTCAGAGGGTTGAAAACGGATAAACCCCAGATTAAGCCAGCGTTGAGCGCCTTTGCCTATATCGCCGAATACGAGAACCAGAATCAACAGAATAATGCCGATGCCATAGAGCCAGGGTGTCCAGCGCAATAGCCATTGTGGTTGAAACTGGGCGGCAATAGCCATCGTAGCGAAGGCAATACCCAGGCGGATTAGCTGGCGATTGAGGACAGCGTCCGACTGGCCGCTTGCGCTGTAGAGAATAAACAACCCGAAAATGGAGGCGCAAATCAGGCCCAGGAGTAACAGGGCATCGAGATGAAGCAGGTGTTGCCAGTCTCTGCGGCTGGCATCATTACGGTTGATGTCGATATATTGCGTCATGAGTCAGGTGCCAGCCAGAAGTCAATGATCTTACGAACTAACGGCGCGGCAACCGCGCTACCACTGCCGCCATTTTCAACAATCGCTGCGATCGCAATTTGCGGGTTATCTGCAGGCGCAAAGGCAATGAATAATGAATGGTCACGCAGTTTTTCAGCAATCGTTTCAGCATCATATTTTTCTTCTTCCTTGAGCCCGAAGACCTGAGCCGTTCCCGTTTTGCCCGCGATTGTGTACGACACATTCACGCCAATACGTCTTGCCGTTCCACGTTTCCCGTGCACGACATTCTGCATGGAATGAATAATGGTTTGCCAGTGGCTGTATTCGTTAATGGCAATCTGCTTTGCCCCTTCTGTTAACGCAGCAGGCGCTTTTTTGGGATCAGCCGATTGGGTTTCGATAACGATTCTGGGCTTGATGTGCTGACCGAAGGTCGCGAGTGTGGCGGTCGCACTGGCAAGCTGGATGGGTGTCGTCAGCATAAAGCCCTGACCGATACCCGTGATGAGTGTTTCACCTGGATACCAGGGTTGGTCACGGTTCTTTTGTTTCCAGGCCTGGGAAGGTAAAAGGCCAGAGGCTTCACCCGAAATATCGATGCCCGATCGCTTACCAAAGCCAAACAAAGACAGGTAATCGTGAAGCTGGTCAATGCCCATCGTATTCGCCAGGTCATAGAAGTAGACATCACAGGATTGAGTGATGGCAGAGACCATGCTCATGGTGCCATGCCCGGTTTTTTTCCAGTCGCGGTATTTGCGATCTTTGCCGGGTAACTGGTAATAACCTGGACAGAAAATCGAATCATGTTCTGTTTTACTGTGGCGTTCCAGCGCACCTAAAGCGACGAAGGGCTTGATCGTTGAGCCGGGCGGGTATTGTCCACGTAATGCGCGATTGAACAGAGGTTGCTTATCGTCATTTTGAAGCTGTTGATAGGTTTCGATATCGATACCGTTGACAAAAAGATTCGGGTCATAAATGGGCAGGCTGGCGAAGGCCAGAATCTCCCCGGTATTCGGGTTCAGCGCGACGGCTGCACCGGCAGTCTGTCCGAAAACCTCTTCCACCTTGCCCTGTAATTTAGCATCTATTGTTAGATGAATGTCGTTTCCGGGTACTGGAGGAATGCGTTTCAGAGTGCGTAAAATACGACCTTCAGCGTTGGTTTCTATATGGCTGTAGCCCGTGGTGCCATGCAGCGTATTTTCATAGGTTTTTTCAATGCCGGTTTTGCCTATGTGAGTGGTGCCACTGTAGTTAGAGGTATCGATTTTCAGCAGGTCGCGTTCATCGAGTCTGCCAACATAACCCAGCGCATGAACACCGAGAGACCCTTGTGGGTAATGCCGCGATAAACCTGCGACGATATCAACACCAGGAAAGCGGTGCCTGTCGACCGCAAACTGGGCAACTTCCTGATCACTTAAATGAAAGCGCAGGGGTATCGGTTTAAATGAAGGGGTTTGTTTGCGTAGCTTGTGGAAGCGTTTACGATCGATGTCTTTAAGGGTAATTATTTGAGATAAATTATTGAGTACTGTATCGAGATCCTTGACCAGTTCGGGGGTTATTTCGAGTCGATACGAAGGCAGGTTTTCAGCCAGAATAACGCCATTGCGATCAAAAATCAGTCCTCGATTTGGAGCTAGCGGTTGAATCTTGATGCGGTTATCATCTGACAGAGTTGAGAAGCGTTCGTGTGCAAACACTTGCAGGAAAACAAGGCGTGAAATTAACGCAACCAGCAAAAGTCCTGAGAAAATTAATGCCACCACGGCACGGCGCATAAATAGATGGCTTTCAAACAGGTAATCTTTGATGGTAACGCGATTGGGCATGTCAGAAGATCAGGGTTATTTGATTGAGAAAAAACGTTGCATAGTGTGCAAGATAGCATAGAGGAATGGCCAAAGAGCAATACCTGCCAGCGATGGAATCCAGTACGGCCAGCCGGCAATATGCTGCCCGGTCAAACTATTGACCCAAAGCGAAATGAGCTGATGCACCAGGAGAAAAATCAGCACGCTACCCGCCTGTTGCCAGAAGGGATAAACCCGAATTTGTCGATGTAGGGTATTCGCGAAAAAGGCCATGATTGCCAGGCCCAGCGCATGTTGACCCAGTAAGGTGTTTTTTAAAATATCCAGGCAGAGGCCGACAAGCCAGCCGGTGCCAACGCTAATGCGTTCCGGGATGAACAAACACCAATAAATGAGCACAAGACCGGTCATATCCGGGCGGTACTGGCTGAAACCTTCAGGTAATGCGATGACTGACAGCAGCAGAGACAGCGCGAAGCTGAACAGAATGAAACTGCCACCCTGGCGACGTGCCCTGATCATTTTTCAGTGGCCTGAACATCTTCATCTGGCGTCTTATCTATTTCCTCAGGGGCTGGGCTGGGCCATAACATGAGAACCACACGACTGCGGTCAAGCAAGGCACGAGGCTGGACGATGACCTGTGCGAAATTTTTCCCCGGGTTCTGATCGATACGAACGATTTCGCCGACGGGAAAACCTTGTGGGAAACGTCCACCGAGACCGGATGTTGTGATCAGGTCTCCAACCTTAATATCTGCATTATTGGCAATATAGGGAAGGTGTAGTTCACTGGACGCTCCGGTTCCCAGCGCAATCGTACGCAGGCCATTTCGATTGATCTCGACCGGGATAGCATGGCCCGGATCGGTAATCAGCATGGCAGTCGAGCTGTAGGGCGAGACACGAACCAGTTGCCCCATGATCCCTTCGCTATCGACCAGCGGCTGTCCGACGTAGAGATCATGATTAGCGCCTTTGTTAATAGTGATCTGGTGTCGGAAAGGATCGAGATCAACCGTCATTAATTCCGCGATCAACATACGTTGGTTGCTGACGTTAAAGCTGGAGCCTAATAGAGAACGCAGGCGCAGATTTTCTGCTTCCAGCGATTCCATTTTCTGTAACTGGGTTTTCAGCACCAGATGTTGTGTCAGCAAGCTGGCATTTTCCTGTTGTAAATCACGCCGGCTGGCAAAGGATTCCCTGAACCAGCTACTGGCAGAGTTCGGAAAATTAGCAATTAAACGAATGGGGTGCAGCAGGGCAGAGAAGCCATCGTGCAACCAGGATACCTGGTTTTGGCGATGATCAAAAACCATGAACGCAATCGACAGTGCGCCTAAAAAAAACAGACGAAGCATAAGCGAAGGGGACTGTGAAAAAAGCGGCTTAATAGCGGTTTTCCTGGCCTGATGAGGTGGGTTTAGTCGCTTGCATTACTCGACCGCAAAAACATCTCCGCCACGTTCGTCAAGCAGTTCGAGGGCTCTTCCGCCGCCACGAGCAACACAGGTCAGTGGGTCGTCTGCAATCACGACAGGAAGCCCGGTTTCTTCCATAATGAGTCGATCAAGGTCGCTTAATAATGCGCCGCCCCCCGTGATCACAATGCCGCGTTCGGCTACGTCTGCACCCAGCTCCGGTGGCGTTTGTTCGAGCGCTGTTTTAACGGCACCGACTATACCTGCGAGGGGTTCCTGGAGTGCTTCCAGAATTTCATTGCTGTTCAGTGTGAAGCTACGGGGGACACCTTGAGCCAGGTTTCTACCCTTGACCTCTATTTCGCGCATTTCTGCGCCAGGGTAGGCTGAACCAATTTCTTTCTTGATGTTTTCTGCAGTGGATTCACCGATCAAAGTGCCATAATTTCGACGCACATAATTGATGATGGCTTCATCGAATTTATCGCCCCCAATACGTACGGATGAGGCGTAAACAATGCCGTTTAATGAAATAATGGCGACTTCAGACGTGCCGCCACCGATATCCAGCACCATTGAGCCTCGCGCTTCATCCACCGGCATGCCGGCACCGATGGCTGCCGCCATGGGTTCTTCAATCAAATAGACTTCACGAGCACCTGCACCCGCAGCCGATTCCTTGATAGCGCGCCTTTCAACCTGGGTTGACCCACAGGGTACACAGACCAGAACGCGGGGGCTGGGCCTGAAAAAACGGGCTTCATGCACCTGGTTGATAAAGTACTGGAGCATTTTTTCCGTTACGGTGAAATCGGCAATAACGCCTTCTTTCAAAGGTCGGATCGCCGTAATATTCCCCGGCGTGCGACCCAGCATAGCCTTGGCTTCAGCCCCAACAGCAGCGATGCTCTTGGGGCCGCCTGGACCTCGATCCTGGCGAATAGCCACAACCGACGGCTCATTCAATACGACGCCTTGTTCGCGAACATAAATGAGGGTGTTGGCTGTGCCCAGATCAATGGAAAGATCATTGGAAAACAGACCTAAAAGGCTTCTGAATGGGCTAGTGAACATGTGAGGTCATTTTTCCAGAGGGTAAAGGGTGTAATCTAACAATGAGGGGCAGTTGGGGCAAGGGATCATCTGTGCTACTTTACCATGCTTGCAACAAATCGCGATGGGGAAATCCGAAATGGATACTCAAGATATATTGAAAATTGCTCATTTGGCGCGCCTGGGCGTTGATGAAGGCGAGGTTGATGCCTATGCAGAAAATTTAACCAAAATTCTCGATTTTGTCGAGCAGTTAGAAAGTGTCGATACTGAAGGCGTTGTGCCATTGGCTCACCCACTGGAAGCGTCCCAGCGGCTGCGTCCCGATGAGGTAACAGAAACCAATCAACGTGAGCAGTTGCAGGCGAACGCACCCCAGGTCGAAGCTGGGTTGTTTCTAGTCCCAAAAGTCATCGAATAATTAATTCAGGAGTTTTCTAGACGATGTATCGCAAGACGATTGCAGAACTAGGTGCAGGTTTGCGCGCCGGTGAATTTTCCAGTGAAGAATTGACTCGCGCTCTGCTGGACCGAGTGAAGAGGCTGGATGGCCAGTTAAATGCCATGGTGACGATCACCGAAGACCAGGCAATGACGGCGGCCACGGCTGCCGATAAACAGCTACAGTCTGATACTGCCACGTTAATGACGGGCATTCCTTTTGTACACAAGGATATTTTCTGTACAAAAGGCGTAAAAACCAGCTGTGGTTCGAAGATGCTGGATAATTTTATTTCACCTTACGATGCAACGGTGACAGAAAACCTGGCTGCTGCCGGTGCTGTGATGCTGGGCAAGACGAACATGGATGAATTTGCGATGGGCTCATCGAACGAAACCAGTTTTTACGGACCGGTGAAAAACCCCTGGGATATCGAGTGTGTGCCGGGTGGTTCGTCAGGAGGGTCTGCTGCGGCCGTGGCGGCCAGTTATGCGCCTGCGGCAACCGGGACAGATACGGGCGGGTCTATCCGTCAGCCCGCCGCTTTGTGTGGCATTACCGGGCTTAAACCCACCTATGGTCGTGTCTCTCGCTATGGCATGATCGCCTTTGCCTCCAGTCTGGATCAGGCTGGCCCAATGACGCGAACGGCAGAAGATGCCGCGATTATGCTATCCGCCATGGCAGGGTTTGATAAACGCGATTCAACCAGTATTGATCGACCTGTTGATGATTATATCGTTGGGTTAAACCGGTCACTTGATGGGCTGACCATCGGTCTTCCCAAAGAATATTTCGGTGAAGGTCTGGATGCCGGTGTCGCTTCGATTATTGATGCATCGATAGAAACGTATAAAAAACTGGGCGCTAGTGTGAAGGAAATCAGCTTGCCCAACACGGCGTTGGCAGTGCCCGCTTATTATGTCGTTGCGCCTGCGGAGTGTTCATCTAACCTGTCACGTTTTGATGGTGTGCGTTTTGGTTATCGTTGCGACGATCCGAAAGACCTGGATGACCTGTATACCCGTTCGCGGGGTGAAGGTTTTGGTCCCGAGGTCAAGCGCCGCATCATGGTGGGCGCTTATGCATTATCTGCCGGTTATTACGATGCCTATTATTTAAAAGCACAGCAGGTGCGCCACCTGATTCGTGATGATTTTCTCAAGGCATTTGAAGACGTCGATGTCATCATGGGGCCGACTTCACCGTCGACGGCTTTTCGCCAGGGTGAAAAAGCAGATGACCCGATTACCATGTACCTTTCGGATATTTACACCATTGCTGCCAACCTTGCTGGTTTGCCGGGCATGTCTATACCTGCAGGTTTTGCTGATGGTTTGCCCGTCGGATTACAACTCATCGGGAACTATTTTGACGAAGCGCGTATGTTGAATGTTGCTCATCAATATCAGCAGGTAACCGACTGGCACAGACAGCTGCCTTCAACGTTTCAGTAAGGATTGAAAAATGGAATGGGAAACAGTGATTGGTCTTGAGATTCATACCCAGCTTGCGACCAACAGTAAAATATTTTCGGGTGCTTCGACCGCTTATGGTGCAGAGCCTAATACACAAGCCTGCGCCGTTGATCTCGGGTTACCCGGTGTTTTACCGGTGCTCAATGAAGCGATTGTCGGCATGGCAGCCAAGTTTGGATTGGCCACAAATTCCACTGTGGCAAAGCGTTCAGTGTTTGCACGTAAAAATTATTTCTACCCTGATTTACCGAAGGGCTATCAGATCAGTCAGTTTGAGTTGCCCATCGTGCATGATGGTTATCTCGATATTGACCTGGAAGATGGAACAACAAAACGCATCGGGATTACTCGTGCGCATCTCGAAGAAGATGCCGGAAAATCCCTGCACGAAAATTTTCAGGGTTCAACCGGTATAGATTTGAACCGGGCCGGTACACCGTTACTTGAAATTGTGTCAGAACCGGAAATGAGTTCGGCAAAAGAAGCCGTCGCTTATATGAAAAAAATCCATGTGCTGGTGGGCTACCTGGGAATTTGCGATGGCAATATGCAGGAAGGCTCGTTCCGTTGTGACGCGAATGTGTCTGTCCGACCAAAAGGCCAGGAAGCGCTGGGAACACGTGCTGAAATAAAAAACATTAACTCGTTTCGCTTTGTCGAGCGCGCCATCAATATCGAAATCGAACGGCAAATAGATGTGATTGAAGGCGGCGGTGAGGTTGTGCAGGAAACACGCCTTTATGATTCGGATAAAGATGAAACGCGCTCCATGCGCAGCAAAGAAGAAGCCAACGATTACCGCTATTTCCCGGATCCTGATTTGTTGCCGCTGGAAATTGATGATGCGTTGATCGAACAGATTAAATCTGCCTTACCCGAGCTGCCAGATGTCAAACGCGATCGATTTAAAGCTGAGCATGGCCTGTCACATAAAGATGCCGGAACGCTCACTGCTAGCCGGGAAGTCGCTGAATATTTCGAGCAGACGATTGACGCTTCTGGTGGAGAAGGAAAGCTTTCTACTAACTGGGTGATGGGCGAATTGTCGGGCCGTCTGAATAAGGACGCGATCGATATTACGCAGTCTCCGGTAACACCATCACTGTTAGGCGGTATGTTAAAAAGAATTCAGGACGGCACGATTTCCGGAAAAATTGCCAAACAAGTGTTCGATGCTATGTGGGCGGGTGAAGGCGATGCTGATAGCATTATCGAAAAGAAAGGGCTTAAACAAATCACCGATAGCGGTGCAATAGAAAAAATTATTCAGGAAGTGCTGGACCAGAACCCAAAGCAAATCGAACAATACAAAAATGGTCAGGAAAAACTCATGGGCTTCTTTGTCGGGCAGGTGATGAAAGAGACCCAGGGCAAGGCGAACCCTGGTGAAGTGAACAAGCTGTTGAAAAAAATGTTGAGCGCCTGAATAAATGCCTGAAGCAGCGAATAAAGGTATTCGTTAGTAATAGTTTAGATTTTATGCGCCCCATTTCTGGTTACAGAATGTACCCGAATATCTTTATCAAAGTCTCGAATACAAATCGTAAGGTAGTAAACAAAAAGTGAATGAATTTATTGAAGTTGAGCAGGATTGTTTGCACCGATTTATTTTTGAGCAGACGAATATACGCGGTGAACTCGTTCATCTGGACGAAACTTGCCAGTCCATTTTTGAGAATCAGGATTATCCATTACCAGTTCAACTTTTATTAGGCGAGTTACTGGCTGCGGCTGCATTGCTCTCTGCAACCATTAAAATTTCCGGATCGTTGCATTTGCAGTTACAGGGAGACGGACCTGTTTCATTGCTGCTGGTTCAGGCGGGTGCAGATAGAGCGTTGCGCGGGGTAGCAAAATGGGAAGGTGTTAATTCAGATGATGGCTTTAATACGCTGATTAAAAATGCACGGTTATCTATTACGATTGACCCGGGCGAAGGTGGCGAACGTTACCAGGGTCTGGTTGAAGTTGTTGGCGACTCACTGGCGGCTGCACTGGAAAATTATTTTCAGCAATCTGAACAATTGAAAACGCGCCTCTGGCTCGCTGCAGATGAGGCCTCTGCTGGTGGGCTGCTTTTGCAGCAACTGCCAGGTGAAACTGATGACCTGGATGCCTGGAGTCGAGAAGCGGCTTTATCAGAAACAGTGACCAATGACGAACTGTTAACGTTACCCGCAATGACATTGTTGCATCGACTGTTTCACGAAGAGAATGTCAGGGTTTTTAAAGCAGAAGCGTTTCGTTTTTACTGCGCCTGTTCGCGTGAGCGTATCGAGTCTGTGTTGCGTGGGCTGGGTGCAGGTGAAGTGCATAGCATTATAAAAGAGCAGGGTGCCATCGATGTTCAATGCGAATTCTGTGGCAAGCAATATGTTTTTGATACCGTTGATGCTCAAAGTCTGTTTGTGGATATCAGCCAGTCTGGATCTGCATCTACTAAGCACTGATGGTTTTTCTGATTCTTTTATAATTAGGTAGTTACAGAGGAGGTCTATCAGAAAGCTTGCATTTTAAGCCGATGCCAGACAGTATACACATACTAATACACAAATTAAGGTGTATGTTATACGGACTAAGGCTTGCTGTCATTGATGCGGGACAAGTTGGAACGAGACAGCTTCACACTGCCAAGATGATAAAGACGATGTGTCTGTGCTGAAATATTGTCGACAATATCACGCAAGCTATTTCGCCCTGATAATTGAGCCATTGTCATGCTCACAAACTGCGACCACCTTGATGCTGTTCTAAAAGAACGGCCGCTATGGTGTTGTTTT
>JAZGER010000045.1:0-4925 GCA_036478835.1 Gammaproteobacteria bacterium
CTGGAATCCCTGGATGACGTGCAGGAAGTCTATTCCAATGCAGACATATCAGAAGAAATTCTTGCTAAATTGCAGGAAGCCTAAGCGCCATTCGCTGCCATTATGACTTGCATTCTAGGCATTGACCCTGGCTCACGGTTTACCGGTTTTGGTGTTATTAACACAACGTCAAATCAGGCGCATCATATTGCCAGTGGTTGTATTAAGCTGGGCAAAGGAACCTTGCCGGAAAAATTGGGTATGATTTTTCGTGAGCTGAGTGCATTGATAGAGACTTATTCCCCTGACCAGTTTGCAATAGAAAGTGTGTTTATGCATCGCAATGCTGATTCTGCCTTAAAACTAGGGCAAGCCAGAGGTGCTGCTATTTGCGCCGCAACCGTGGCCGGCTTACCTGTTAGTGAATATGCCCCCCGTGAAATCAAGCAGGCGGTTGTCGGTAAAGGCTCTGCTGATAAACAACAGGTACAACACATGATGCGTATTCTCCTTAGCTTGCCCGAAGCGCCACAATCCGATCAGGCAGATGCCTTAGCGGTAGCCCTCTGTCACTGGCATCACCAGTTTGCTCTGGACAGGGTCGCTACTGCGTCTGGTTTGCGAGGCGGGAGACTGAGATGATTGGCATGTTGAGTGGCGTATTACGAGATAAACAACCGCCCTGGTTGCTAGTGGATGTTCAGGGTGTCGGTTACGAAGTGCAGGCGCCGATGACCACCTTTTATAATTTGCCAGCAGAAGGTGAGAAAATTAATCTGTTTACCCATTTGGTTGTTAGAGAGGATGCACAGCTACTTTATGGGTTTGGTAGTGCTTCTGACCGGACGTTGTTCCGCACTTTGATCAAAGTGAACGGGGTGGGTCCTCGAATGGCTCTGACGATCTTGTCCGGGATGGATGCCAATAGTTTTGCAGCCTGTGTCCAGGCCGGAGATACGGCGGGGTTAATTAAGTTACCAGGGATCGGAAAGAAAACCGCCGAACGATTAATTGTAGAGATGCGGGACAAATTAACCGATAGTGTTTTTGCTTCCGGTGCCATCAATGACAGTATGGCGACTACTCGTGTCAGCAATGCGGTTGAAGAAGCAGTCAGTGCGCTTATTGCGCTGGGCTATAAAGCACCTGATGCCAGTAAGATGGTCAGGGGTATTGAAACAAAAGATTTATCTACCCAGGAAATTATTCGAGCGGCTTTGCAAGGGGTAGGGTAGACGCGAAATTTATTTCTCCTGTCGTCTCTTGTGTTGTCTTGATGAGTATTTTGGAAAGCTAGAAACTGCTTAACCCTAAAGCCTTTCTCTGAATCAGCAGAAGATCTGCTAAATTTATTATTCCATCTGGGTCAGGTATGCCGCTATTAAGAGGTGCAACGTCACCGTGCAGCAGTTCGTTGGTTGTTGGGGTTTTTAGTCCAAGAGAAATTTGGGTCGCCAGAAAAATGTCTACTACGTTAACAGATCCATCGCTATTAATATCACCGTCAGCGGGTGTGCTTAGATTATCCAGTGGATCACTGCCTGCGCTGACTTCAGCGCCATCGTTAAAGCCATCCCCATCTGTATCGACCAACAAGATACTTGTGCCAATATTTAACTCGAAATTATTGCTCAATCCATCATTATCAATATCTGAATCACATACATCTCCCACGCCATCACTGTCGGTATCCAGTTGATTTGAGTTGGCGCTTATTGAGCAATTATCCTGAGTGTCAACTATACCGTCATAATCCGGATCGTTCGTTAGATAAATATATGCGCCGATGTCCCAGCCATTAAATGCACTTTGATCAGCCTTGCTTACAGCCCCAGGCCATATCGATGAAGGCGATAAACCATTATTATTCCCTACACTAATTAACAACTGCCCTTGATCTATTGCTGGGCTGGTACTTTGTAAATTAAATAACTCAGCTCCAGGGTTTACGAAAACAGGATCTCCCAGAAGTGATGCGCTATCTTGGCCATTACAACCAGTGAAACTGGCTGGATTAGACGGGTACACACATTGTTGACCGCCGCTTTTCCAGGCGACCCCACTTGCTGAAGCGCGAAAATAAAGATTGCTATCTAATTCGTTCGTTAGCGTGCCACTATTAGCTGTATCTGCACAGAGCGCATTATCTTTGCAATAAATAATATTGTTTTTTATTTGCGCACCCGCCGACCCTAAAGTCTTTAAAGTGGCATTCCCCGATGCGCCGGCATTATCATCAAAACCATTTAGAAATAATGTATTCCCATAAATGCGCAAATCATTAGGGGTGAGTGACGTAATTGTACGCGTAGGGGGATTATTAACATCCGGGGTATTGTTGAGCATGTAAATCCCGTGACTCGCGTTATTATGTATCAGGTTTGCTAGCACCAGGCCTGTAGCTTCGTTCTCACTTGCACCCGAGTCGTTGTCATTGCCATGAAGGAGTATTGCTGATGGTTGTGAATAAGTATTTTGTCGATATTCACCCGTGCCATTTTTGATTACATTTCCTTTTATGACCGCATGACTCTGGCGCATATGAATGCCCACCCAGGAAAATTTATCGATGATATTATCTTCAATCGTTACATTGTAAACATCAGGATGCGGCGTACCGTCAACCGCACTTTTTTCCTGAATAAGTATTGCATTGCCATGGGTATCCGTTTCGTGTTCTTGCCATCCAGACCAGCCATAACCCAGGTTGCTCATTGTGTTTCTTCGAATGCCAACACCATAAATGGTACTGTTCTGATTGGTGTGAGTGGCGACAGATAAAGCAGACCCACAAGCGTCTACGATATTATCTTCAAATACGATATTGTAAGCAGTCTCATCTGCAACATTGCGATGGAGCTCAAGCGCCATACCTGCTTCAAAAATCTGATACATATAAGAGTTAGCGATACGAACATCATGCGTATCTGTACGATCAAACTGGATGCCATTACCAGCTCTGGATGAGGTATTACTTGCTAGCGGCATGCCTCCGCCTAGATATTTTGCAGTCACAGTATCAATACTTACATTGTTCACACCTAACATCCGAATCCCCAGGGTTGTGGTGTACTTAACCTCAATATTTTTGATCAAAACAAACTGCGTGTTGTGTTGGTTTCCATTTAGAGAACCATATACATTTAAGTTTATGATATTAGTAATGGCGAGGTATCTTGATGGAATAATGATTTGTGAATAACGATCTGCAGGGTTGATGCCTCCATCGCTAAATAGTGTTACTGTTTGCGCAATCGGATCCCACCAGGCATCTCCATTTGTGATTAGATCATTCTCGTTAATCAAGCCATCATTATTAAAATCATCAGGAATATCGCCTGCAAAATCCCTATCGATGTCTTTAGTGTAGTGTATTGATGTGGGGCTTTCCGCACCTAAAATGACCCACCCCGGCCCACGTGATTGTTCTTCTGAAATTGTGTTGGCGCTAATCCATAAACTGCTATTACCCGCATCTTGAACCCAGTCGCTCGGAGCGTTCAAATACCGGCCGCCGCTGATCGAGCCTTTGTCCATCAAGCAGTTACCATCTATTATAAAATCCATGGAGGCATTACCAGAAGACGCAATATGCAAACTTTGTTCTATGTGTGAACCGCAGACAAATAAAGTGTCGCCTGCTCCCATCATTGTCCAGCCTATGTTTTCAAGTCCATTCCATGCATCGCCATAATTCTGTCCATTGCCAGCGCCATAAATCGCACTGCCTAAATAGGGTCTTACATAATAATCACTCGCTAAAACAGGCGCCCCCCATGCCAAAAACAGCAGAAAAAAATGGCTTGATGTCTTTAGGCCTTTAGGTGGATATAAGATACTACGGAGATTACACTTCATGATGGGTTTTACACTCAACTTTCAGAATGGCTTCACTGGCAGTTTATCAAATTCGAGAGACAGGGAATAATAGATTGTGGTTTATATTACCCTAAAGTAGTCATATCCTTATTTGCGGCTGGGCATGTCACAAATGAGCCAACAATACTAACGAACACTTTGCGCGATACATTTATGCTCGCCAGGGCGCAAAGGATGCCAAGCAAACAAAAAGGGCTGCAAGTGCAGCCCTTTTTTGTTAACCGGATAATTCTAAAATGAATTTATAATTTATCACTTATCCAGTCAGTGATGAGTGTAGCCGTCCCGCTTTCAATGCCCAGGAAGCCATGAAAAGTCAGCGCTTCACAAGGATTGTAGGTTATTGGGTTTCCATCTTTATCAACAGCTGACTCAAAGCCGCCGGTTAACGCAACAGCATCGATCGAATTGCCATTTTGAATCATTTTTTCTCGGAACAAACTCACCGCTTGAGGCACAGTCGTTGAGTTGGAAGGAAAGACCTGGCATGTATCGTCATTGTGGTAGGTAATGTAGACGGGGACGTTGATGGTGCTGTTAGTTGGGACTGGGTTATTACCTAAAAATCCTCTTCCTCCATGCGTCGCAGGTGAGACCATGACAACGCCCTGTACTGTCCAGGGGATAGAGCCAACACCAGTTAAATCGGCAGCGGCAGCGGCAGAAATCGCGCCACGACCATAGCCGATGAGAAAAACGGGTAAGGTATCGGCATTCTCTATATCGATGACCGCTGATAAATCATCCCGTTGATCCTGGCTGGCTCTGTATTCATCATACCAGGCATAATTTTTTTCTCCGTCTGCCCAGGTGTCTGGGTTTTCAGGGTCGTAGGCTATTGTTCCACCGGTAGTAGGGTCTGGGTTAGGGATGGGGTCAGGAAAATAATCGCTATAGTCTGATGGGTGCTCAATAGTGACGACCTTGTAACCATTCGCGGCAAATAAATGCGCACTCCTGGAAAGGAACACATTGCTCACTGGTGCAGAATCAACATCTGTACTGATGTAACCGCCTGAAATAAGCACAATCAAACCTTTCGGGTTTGTGGCCGCAGGTGCTTCATG
>JAZGER010000046.1:0-2042 GCA_036478835.1 Gammaproteobacteria bacterium
GTTACGACCGTTATCTGGTGCGCATTGAAGAGATGCGCCAGTCGAACAGAATTATTCAGCAATGTTCTGACTGGTTACGTAAAAATCCAGGCCCGGTCATGACGGATGACACAAAACTTGCGCCACCACCGCGTGAAGAAATGAAAGCGGATATGGAAGCAATGATTCATCATTTTAAATTATTTACTGAAGGGTTTTGTATTCCTGAAGGTGAAGCATATGCCGCTATTGAACATCCAAAAGGTGAATTTGGGGTGTATCTGATTTCTGATGGTGCCAATAAACCTTATCGTCTGAAAATACGTGCGGCTGGTTTTGCGCATATGGCGGCTTTGGATGAAATGGTGCGGGGTCATATGTTGGCTGACGTGGTGGCAATTATTGGCACCCAGGATATTGTGTTTGGCGAGGTTGATCGCTAATGAATGTAACCGTACAACTCACTTCAGGGAGCTTTGAGCTTCCACCCGAAGTAAAACAGGAAATTGATAACTGGACTGCAAAGTTCCCTGCGGATCAAAAGCAGTCTGCTGTGTTAGCCGCATTGCACGCTGTGCAACATCTGGAAGGTTTTGTCAGCGTACCGCAAATGGATGCTGTCGCGAATTATCTTGAAATGCCGAAAGTGTCGGTATACGAAGTTGCCTCGTTTTACTCAATGATTGAAACTCAGCCAGTGGGTAGAAATACCGTCGCGTTTTGTAACAATATTTCCTGCATGCTGTGTGGTGCTGATAAATTAATCGAACACGTTGAGCAAAAGCTGGGTATCAAACTGGGCGAGAGTACCGAGGACGGACGTATTTATCTCAAGGCCGAAGAAGAATGTCTGGCGGCTTGTGTGGGTGCGCCGATGATGGCGGTTAATGGACATTATCACGAGCATCTGACCATTGAGACACTCGATCAGATTCTGGACGGGCTGGAGTAGCGCATGACCAATCAGGTTTGTTTCACAACGCTGCAATATGACCAGCCCTGGACAATGGAGAATTATCTTAAGACCGGTGGCTATGAATCCTGGAAGAAAATTCTGCGTGAGAAAACACCGCAGGAAGATATTATTGAAGAAGTAAAAAAATCCGCGTTGCGTGGGCGTGGCGGTGCGGGGTTTTCGACCGGTCTGAAATGGAGCTTTATGCCGCGTAATGCGCCGGTGCAAAAATATATTGTTTGTAACTCGGATGAATCCGAGCCGGGCACCTGCAAGGATCGGGATATTCTACGTTACAACCCGCATGCGTTAATTGAAGGCATGGCCATTGCCGGTTATTCCATGGGTGCTGATATTGGTTATAACTATATGCGCGGCGAGTTTCATCACGAACCTTTTGAACGTTTTGAGCAAGCTTTGAAAGAAGCCTATGAAGCAGGATTGTTGGGCAAAGATATTCAGGGTTCAGGCATTGATTTTGATTTGCATTCTTATCTGGGTGCTGGCGCGTATATTTGCGGCGAAGAAACCGCTTTGTTGAATTCGATGGAAGGTAAGAAAGGTCAGCCACGATACAAGCCGCCGTTCCCGGCTAACTTTGGTTTATACGGCAAACCAACCACCATAAACAATACTGAAAGTCTGGCGTCTGTTCCGGTCATTATGCGCAATGGCGCTGACTGGTTTTTAAATCTGGGTCGTCCGAATAATGGTGGTGAAAAAATCTGGTGTGTATCCGGTCACGTTAATAAACCGGGTAACTACGAAATACCTTTGGGCGCACCGTTCAAAGATTTGCTGGCCCTGGCAGGCGGAGTGCGCGACGGTCATCAATTAAAAGCCGTAATTCCCGGCGGTTGTTCCATGCCGGTAATGCCTGCAGATTTAATGATGCAAACCGAACTGGATTACGACTCTCTTTCCAAGGCCGGTACTGCGTTGGGATCGGCGGGCATGATCGTGATGGATGATTCGACCTGCATGGTCAAGGCGCTGGTACGGATTTCGCGCTTCTATTATGCAGAATCATGCGGTCAGTGCACACCCTGTCGCGAAGGCTGCGGCTGGATGTATCGGGTTATCAAACGCATCGAAGAAGGTCAGGGCA
>JAZGER010000047.1:0-17107 GCA_036478835.1 Gammaproteobacteria bacterium
AACAGGTGTTGCGTGATTTTGTTGAGAAAGGGCCGACTGAAAAAGAATTGATTTTGGCGAAGAAAAATATTACTGGTGGGTTTCCAATCCGTGTGTCGAGTAATGGAAAGATTATCGGCTATCTTGCAGTGATTGGTTTTTATGATTTGCCACTGGACTATCTGGATAAATTCAACAGCCAGATTGAGGCGGTGAGTCTTGAGAAAATACGGGATGCTTTTAAACGCCGTGTGAATCCAGATTCAATGGTGACGGTTATCGTTGGTGGTTAGTGGTGTTTTAAGAGCGAGGGTGCGCCCCCGCTCTCAGTTATTACCAGAGGATCGCATTACCGCTAAATTCCTGATCTTCTTCAGAGACCTCTTCTCTGATGCAGTGATATTCTACTAGAGAAATATCATCGCTGGGTGGGGCGCCGTCGGCAAAGGATTGCACAGCCCGTCTAATGGTTTTCATTCGGCTATTGTTACTTGCGGGTTGCGCAATGATTTCCTTCAAGGCGTCGTGCCCGAGCATGCCGCCCTGGGGGTTTTCTACTTCTGTTATCCCATCTGAATAGATGTAGATAAAATCATCATTTTCCAGCGCCAGATGGGTCGTGTCGCTCGCTTGCATGGTGGACAGTTGAATCCCCAGTGGGAGGTGTTCAGATGGCAGTATTTTTGTCAGACCACTTTGCTGATTGGTGAGTATGATTTCTGGTAAGCCACCATTCCAGAGCGTTGCGCTGTCGCGGTCAGAATCAACCATCAGGACTGCAGCGCAGCAGAAATAACCCGTGGGTAATAGCTCACAGAGCTTGCTGTTGAGTTCGTTCACGATTTCATGAACAGGCAGACCTTTCTGCGCCATGGTTTTGAAAATTGCTGAGGTCGGTACGGCACCCAGTGCAGCAGGTAAACCGTGCCCGGTGAAATCGCCGAGTAATATGTACTCTTCATGTTGAGGGCCGCGTGCTAGTTGTATAATGTCGCCAGAAAATGTCAGCATGGGTTTCATCCAGTACTGACAATGTCTGGGAGGCTCTTCAGACGTCTGGATTAGCTGATTAAACACATGCCTGGCCACTTCTTCTTCTTCGTCAATAATATCCTGTTTTGCCTGTAGCGATTTATTCAGCTTTTCAAGGGTTGTATTTTTTTCATGAATTTTATCAGCCAGATTGTTCACTTCATGCTGGAGCCAGAGCGAGTCTGTAAGATTCTTTTCAAGTCGCCGGCCGCTGGCGAAAAGTAACGGGAAAGACACGAGAAATGCGGCGCAAACGTACAGGCCGCTAGTGCCATGAACGGTATAGACCCCAGCGATGGCTGAAATTGCGACTGCGGTGAGAAAAATACAATATATTGATGAGATGGCTGCAAATGAAGTCATGCTGACCGTGGCGACGACGGCCAGAGCAATCACCGAAATATTCATGGCGGCCCCGGTTTGTCCCTGGCCGCTATTCAACATAAGCAAGCCCCAGACAAAGCCCGCAATAACGACTAAGGCCCCATATTGAGAGAGCTGATTTTCTGAGCAGCGTTTACTTCCCTCCAGAGTTGCCAGGCGATGCAGGAAATAGATGCGTGCAGCCCCCAGAGCGCACAGTAATAGCGCCCAGGCAAGTAGCAGGGGATTAAAGCGGTCTGCGACAGTCAACATAGTAAATACCAGGCCGGCAGCAAACATGGAGCTATAGGCGCCTGTTTTGCCATGATCCAGTAAATAGCTAATTCGTTCTTTGCGGGTTAGCTCCAACTTTGTTCCGAAATCCATGCCATGTTATGGGATAAATACCAATAATCTTTAGGCTATGCTGGCGTGCGAATGTAAGATATTTTTCCGGCAACAATAAATGATTGAATTGCAAGAATATTACAATTTATTAAGTTTGTGACTATGGGTATAAAAATAGCCGCTAATTGTTAATTAGTATTGCTTGCGATGGTAGGTTGTTGAATGGCACTTCGGGCATTGAGGTATCTTGCCAGGCTGATGAAAAGTAAGGATTTCCTCACATTCTGCACAGTGGAGTGTTCCTGGTCCAGTCACTTCTCCCGTGTGGTAAGTGTTTTTTTGGTCAGTATTTTTATTGATCTGAAAGAGCTCAACAGTGGTTTTGTCAGCAATTTTAAGCAGCATGTCGGCAAATCTGTCTTCCAAAAGCTCAACTTCAAAACCCAGCCATTGCCGGAGTTCTGATCCTGTTTCATGCATGTAAGTTCCCGCATCGGCCAGGTCGCGTTTAATGTAGGCTGAAATTTTTTCAGCATCATCTTTTGATGCTTCTTTGAGCTCGACACTCACTTCTTTCGCGTCATCGATCAGTTTGTGCAGAGCGGCCTCTGTTTTGTTTTCTGCCGTGTGGAAAGCAGCGCTGGCTCGTTCAAACATTTTTTCGTAGATGCTGCCCAGTGTATCCAGCGGATCATGATGTTTCATTGTCATAGTCCCTCCTGTTAGGACTCGTCTGATATCGTACTGCTTTATCTATTGATATTGAGTTGATATAGCTCAAACACAGGGTGTTTCTTTACGTGCCTGTTGTTCAGTATAGAACAGATATCCCGTTGGCAGGACAGGGCGATGTTCCCTGGTTGAATAAATTATTGATAATCAACTGGATAGACCGCTGGTAAATCAATACAACGCAAATTACAGGTTATTCATAACATTGGTGGAATTGTCTTCTATACTGAACTATATGGCTGTTGTCAGGTGGCATATGCTGGTTGAAGGCGTTATCTGGCTCTTAAGCCGAGTCATTGGAGGTAAACGATGAAACGCTTATATTTTCTATTACCCAATATCGAAACCACCCGAAAGGTGGTTGATGAGTTCCTACTGGCGAGAATCGAGGCTCGCCATATTCATGTGATTGGCCCCGAAAATATGCCGCTTGATGATTTGCCGCAGGCTTCCTTGCTACAAAAAAGCGATTTTCTACCGGCAATGGAAAGGGGCGTTGCTCTGGGTGGCGTCACGGGGGCCATGGCAGGGCTTGCGTCACTGGCGATGCCTGGCGTCACTATCGCAGGTGGGGCGGTCCTGGCGATGGGGATTGTCGGCGCAGGTATGGGTGCATGGCTGGGCGGCATGATTGGCCTGGACGTCGATAATGTGCATACCAAAAAATTCGAGTCAGCCGTTAAATCGGGAAATTTGCTCGTGCTGGTTGATGTCCCCAAAGACCATGTTGATGAGGTCTGTGAACGGGTTAGGCTACATTATCCCGAGGCAAATTTTGGGGGAGCAGAGCCAACGATTCCGGCATTCCCCTGAGACTCCGGATTGTCAGGAGTCGACAGTAGAGGGCCGCATTCCTGGCAACAAAACTAATTGAGATTTTCCAGTCGCTGCATGACACGTAATAATTCGGCTTTTGCTTCTTCAGCCAGTTTATTCACTTCAGTATTATCGCAGAGGCCTAAAACAGTGACAGGATCCATAAAGGCGACAGTGGTCGTGCCATCGTTATTCTCACGAACCAGGATGCTACAGGGCAGTAAAACACCGGCATCAGGTTCAGCATCCGCTATTTGTTTAGCAATGCCGGGCTTGCATGCGCCGAGTATACGGTAACCAGGATACTCTACATCGAGCTTTTTCTTTAAAACCGCCTGCACATTAATATCAGACACCACGCCAAATTTTTCTTCTGCGAGTTGTTCGTTTACCATGTCGATAACTTGCGAGTAGGGATGGTTCAATACCATAGTCATTGCGTACATAGGTGTTCTCCTTTTCTGGCAGGAAGTTGATGTGTGTAAGCGGTCGATGTAGAGCTGAAATTATAGATCGTGAACGGTTTCCCCGCTATATTCATCTGTTTAAATTTGACTGGTTTACAGGCTAGCCTGTTTTGTCAATGAGTGAAGGTAGCGGAGAAAAGTAAAGTGGCACTAAAAGTTCTGTCAGGTGATATTGGGGGCACGAATACGCGATTGGCAACCTATGAAATAGTTGACCGAGGTTTGCAACCGATTGGGGAAGGCAATTTTAACAGTCAGTCCTATGATTCATTTGACGATATTATCAAAGAATATATCGCATCCTCAACGACGCTGCCTGACGTGGCCTGTTTCGGTGTAGCGGGGCCGGTTGCTAATGGCATTGCCCATACAACCAATTTACCCTGGATAATCAATGCGCAGCTGATTGGTCAGCAATATTCTTTGCCGCAGGTGTATTTATTGAACGACCTTGAGGCAAATGCCTGGGGAATAGAGGCCCTGACTGAAAAGGATTTTCTCACCTTGCAGGCTGGGGTGGAGGGTGCCGGAAATGCCGCGATAATCTCTGCAGGGACCGGGTTAGGTGAAGCGGGGCTATACCATGATGGAGAGGGCTGGAATCCGTTTGCCACTGAGGGCGGTCATACCGATTTTAGTCCGGGAAATGCGCTCGAAGTTGCTCTGTTGCGGTATTTGCAAACGATTTATCAACATGTCAGTTGGGAGCGAATATTGTCAGGCCATGGGCTGGTGCATATCCACGATTTTTTACGTGAGTATCACGGCAAAGAGATGCCCAGCAATGTGCAAGAGGCAATGAACCAGGCTGATCCAGCGGAAGTGATATCCATGATGGCAACGTCTGGCGAAGATGAAATTTGCGAAAAAACGTTAAAATTATTTAGCCACCTCTATGGCGTAGAAGCAGGAAACCTTGCGTTGAAAATGATGGCAAAAGGCGGAGTATTTATTGGTGGTGGCATTGCGCCCAGGAATATTGACTGGTTGAGTGATGGACGGTTTATTCAGGCGTTTAACGATAAAGGGCGCATGCAGCCTTTGCTGGAAGCTATGCCGGTACAGGTTATTTTAAATGATAAAACGGCGTTGTATGGGTCGGCTATTTATGCGGCCAGGCAATGTGGTGTCTGGTAGACGCAGCACGTCTACCAGGATCATCTGGGCTTAGGCTGCCCCGCGATGATCCTGGTTACTGGCTTAATGTTTAAGTTTGGTTTCCAGTAACAGAGAAAAATTCTGTACCGGGCTAACAAATTCGAAGACAGCCAGTATTAGCTGGTTCCGGTTAGCCACTTTGAATTTTTTAAACAGCTTGGCCAGATGCATTTTGACACCTTGTTGAGAGAGGTGGACTTCTTCTGCAATTTGCTTGATGGCGAGCCCTTTCATAACTTCAAGAAGAATCTGTGATTCTCGGTTAGTCAGCATGTCTGCCATATCACCCAGACGTTCGGATATTTTATGACTGGTTTCTTGGTCAGCACCTGATTCACGGGAAATAAATTGCTCCATAATATGTCGTTCAAACCATTTCTGGCCTGAAAGAACCGTATCGAGAGCTTTTTTGATGTGTTGACCATTCATGCGCTCATTGATGTAGCCATGAATACCAGCCTGGGCTAATCTGAATAAGCGTTCATCAGGCATCTCTTTACCAAATACCAGAATACGGATATCCGGGTACTCGGCCACGAGACCGTCAATATAACTGTCCATTGGCTCCTTGAGGAACTCATCCTGAATGATCAGGACATCGGGCTCCGTTGCAACCAGTTTTGCCATGCAGGCATTACCGGGCTCCACGCAGGAGACATAAAAATTATCGTCGTGTGAATCCAGGATGCTGATCATGCCATCAATAGAAAAGTCATGGTGCGCCAGAATAAAAACTTTGGTTTTTGACAACTTGCCATTGAAATTAACTAATGTGGCATCTTTTTCTGCGTAATTAAGTTGGTTCATTGCAAATTTCCCATTGTTAGTTTTCCCGGCACCTGATTAGCTGTACTTACGTCTAGCTAAAAACAATCTGGTCCGAGCAAATAAAGAAATCATTATATTAGCAAATAGTGAAATGGTCTAGTGTTTATGTACAAAAATCTATATTTTAAATATCCTGCCAGGTTGTTTTAGGAGATAAAAATCTTTATCTCTATGAAAAATAACAAAATAATTTTATTTTTTGTTTTGGGAATGTTTTTGTTTTTTTCTGATGCATTCAAGGAATCCCGGCGGGATGACGCAATACCGGTATGGTATCTTTGATTTACAAGGCTCGAACCCTGACTCTATGGGTGATTTTGTCGTTAGTTTCATTTCCTTTGAGCGCCAGCAATCAGATTTTTTCGGCAACGCTTGAGGACTCGCGGTGGCAGCTAGATGCCGGTCTAAGCGCCTGTGTTCTGCGCCATGAGATCCCTGGGTTTGGTGTTGCCCATTTTGAGCAACAGGCGAATCGCCAGCTAACGTTTGCGCTCTATGTCGCGCATGCGCCTCTCGGTAAATTACAGGCCAGCTTAACGTCCAGGCCACCTGTCTGGAAATTTCCTGCTAAGAGGAAAGATTTAGGGAGCATGACGCTGCAAAAAGGCAAAAATCCACTGGTATTGCCGCGTGATATGGCCCTGCGCCTTTATTATGAACTGGAGCAGGGTATGGAGCCAACACTGACATTTAATGATTGGGCGGATGGTCAGGATGAAGTGGTTGTTAGTCTTTCGCCCGTTAGATTCAGAGAAGCCCAGGCACAATTTTCTGATTGCATTGGTGAATTACCTTTTCTCGATTTCACACCTGTTTTCGAGAAGTATATTCACTTTTCTACTGCCAGCTCAGATTTAACGCGCAGCACACGTTCACAGTTAAACCAGGCAGTAAACGCCTACCGTAAAAACCGAAATCTCAAGATCGTCCTGGGGGGGCATGCTGACGAGCGTGGAGCAGATACTTATAATATGCGGCTATCAAAACGCCGTACTGCCAGTGTTGCGCGGTATCTGAAATTCAAAGGTATCCCGGGTAATAAGATAGAGCATCGGCATTTTGGAGAGACCCAACCGCTGGCTGCGGGTAGCGTTGAGTCTGCCTGGTCGAAAAATCGCCGTGTCGCGGTGTGGTTAGCGGATAAAAATCCGTAGTGTGACTATTTTTTAACGGGATGCTTTGCCAGCTTTCGTTGCAGTGTTCGGCGGTGCATATGTAGCTGACGAGCCGCCTCCGATATATTCCCATCACACTTTCCCAGGACTGATTGCAGGTGTTCCCATTCGAGACGTTTAACGGATAGCGGGTTGTCAGATAAGGCGATGGTGGCGTCACCCTCATCTTTATGCAATGCACCTAATATGTCATCAATGTCTGCAGGTTTGGTCATATAATGAACCGCACCCAACTTTATGGCTTCAACGGCAGTAGAAATACTGGCGTATCCGGTTAAGATAATCATCCGCGTGTTTTCATCTTGCTCATGCAGCTGCTGTGCCAGTGCCAGGCCAGATTCATGACCAATTTTCAAGTCAATAATGGCATACTCAGGTTCGTTTTTTTTGGCGAGTTCTAAAGCCGAATCGATCGTATTGGCGAGCAGTACCCGATAATCCCGACTACTAAAGGCATCGCCTAATACGTCGCAGAATATTTCATCATCATCGACAATGAGGATTTGCGGTTGTTGCAGGGTGTCACTATTCATGGCGTCAGGTTGTTGATCAGAGGAAGCCTGATGCGTGTACAGGTACCCCCCTGTTGACGGTTAAAAAACTCAATGTTTCCACCCAGTCTCTGAATCGTTGCATTGGTTAAAAACAACCCAAGCCCCATACCATGATCTTTTTGTGACTGTTGCTGTGCTTTACCCAACGTCAGCATTGTTTCAGGGAGCAGGCCAGGGCCATTGTCCAGTAGGTTGATGGTCAAACTTTGATTATCCCAGCGGGCTTTCAGAGAGATGGCATCGGGAGAAGCATCGGCAGCATTATTTAGCAGATTGATTAATGATTGTTGCAGTGTCCTTTCGTTAAGGATACAGGCGTTAAGACCTTCATCCTGAATATCGCAGTGCAGGCGGGTTGCTTCTCTCTGGCTTTGCCAAAGTTTGTTGGTCTGGTCAATGAAGTCACGAACTTCGGTCAGACTTCCATCTTCAGCCTGGGCTTCACCGGCAGATGCGGAAATGACCGATAAGGCTTCCTTGCAGCGTGTCACCTGGCTACGCAGTATCTGTAATTTTTTGCTCACATCTGCGGGTAAATCTTCTTTGCGTAAGAGTTCACCTGAGACGATGGCCATCGTTGCCAGTGGTGTTCCCAGTTCGTGGGCTGCACCTGTGGCCAGTGTGCCCAGCGCGACTAACTGTTCATCCCGTAAGGATTGTTCTCTTGCGTTGGCAAGCAGCTGGTCACGTTGACGAATGGTTTTTGCCATCCCAACGACAAACCAGGCAACCAGTACGGCGCTCAATACAAAACCGAACCACATGCCAAAGATATGTTGGGTAAAGCTGGTATCATGGTGCTGATGTTCACCTGTTGATGCCAGCGGCTGGTATAAAAACATCAGCAGGCTATAACAGAGTGTGGTTAGTCCGGCAATGAGCCAGGTGGCTTTGGCAGACAGAACTGTCGCGGCAATAATCAGAGGAATCAGAAAAAACCAGGCGAATGGATTGCTCGCTCCGCCGGTAAAGTAAAGTACGCCAGTCAGCGCCAGCACATCGATGGTGAGTTGCAGGAAAAACTCTGTGTCTGGGATGACATGTCCCGTTGTGATACGCCGCCAGGCCCATATATTGGCCAGACTCAGGATGCCAAGAATGAGCAGTAAAGGTTTGACAGGCAGTGCAACGCCTAGCCCAAGATGAACAATCAGCAAGGCGACCAGTTCACCGGCGATCATTAAGCTGCGCAGTAAAAAAAGGCGCTTGAAATTGTGGGTGGTGCTGGTGTGGGTGGGTCCACTCATTGGCATGAGTTGATTATCTCTTGAGTCTTGATGATTAGTAAAGCGACCTGGTAATTTTTTATTCTTGTAAGGAATGATGTATGGCAGCAGGGTTGAGCAGGGCAGCCAGAGCGTTGGTAAATGAAATGTTCCCTGAGACGGGTTCTGAAATGGATGCACTACGATCAGCTGTGCAGACCATTCAGTTGCCCCCGGAACAGGTGGTTTTCCGGCGGGGAGATCATTGCAAAGGGTACCTTGTTGTGATTAGCGGTTGTGTTCGTGTTCAGGTTATATCAACTAACGGCAGAGAGGTGTTGCTTTATAAAGTTAACGATCGGGAGTCTTGTGTTATCACGACATCCTGTCTGATTAGTCAGGATGCTTACCCAGCAGAAGGGGTGACTGAGATTGAAACAGATGCTCTGGTGTTGAAGCAGCCAGTGTTTGATCAGGCACTGGCAAGCTCGGCTACTTTCAGGCGTTTTGTTTTTGCAAGCCAGGGGCAGCGACTCAGCGACCTTATTCTCCGGCTGGAGGATGTGGTCTTTGAGCGACTGGATGTTCGCCTGGCCAGGTGGCTGGTGGAGCATAGTCAGGATGGGGCATCAATCATCACCACAACGCATCAGCAACTGGCCAGTGAGTTGGGTTCGGTGCGTGAAGTGGTGAGCCGTCAACTAAAAGCCTTCGAACATAAAGGCTGGATAAGTCTTTCCAGGGGGGCGATTGATGTGCGAAATATTCATGCGCTTGCTGCCATTCTCGATGAATCAACGAAATAGCTATGTGACTAGATCACTGCATCGAGAATACATAATTGATATGCTTGTCAGACATTCATAAATTAAGAGTAACTATCATGGCAAATGTCGGTGGATTCGATCGTATTTTACGTATACTTATTGGCGCTGGCCTGCTGGCAGCAACTTTCGTTGGGCCTTACGCCGAGTTGCTTTACCCCTGGGGAATGATTGGTATCATGCCACTCTTTACCGGTTTGTTTAAGTGGTGTCCGGCTTATACCTTGTTCGGTATCAAGACATGCAAGAGTTGTGTTTCTGATTAAGTCAGGTCACTGCTTATTCTGACCTCAGTTCCCTCCCAGCTCAGAATTAAAATGTTCTAATCGAGACCTTTGCACGAGACAAACACAAGAAACTAGAACCGCCAAGGCGCAAAGGCCGCCAAGAGGGCATAAGAGGTTTTTCGCACGAAGTGCGAAAACAAGTCTGTTTTCCTGGCGATTCTGCACCGTGGCTGTTATAAATGTATCGTGCAAAGGTCTCTAATCATTTGCCTAAGCGGCATCATCCTGATGCTGCCTGGTAATTGATTGTTATTCTTCCCTTCCTGTCGTTCAAAATCTGTTTTGGTCTTTGCTCAAAAAGTCGTAGAATGAACCGCTATTTCCTGAAATATATCGAACTGGAGTGCCTGGCAGATGGCTAAAACCCTGAATAAATACAGTACAAGAATTACCGAGCCTAAATCACAGGGAGCATCCCAGGCGATGCTGTATGGCACAGGATTAACCGCCGATGACCTGAAAAAACCGGAAGTTGGAATTTCCAGTGTCTGGTGGGAGGGCAATACCTGCAATATGCACCTGAATGATCTGGCAGCAAAGGTTAAAGAGGGTGTGGTTGATGCCGGGTTGGTTGGCCTGCGGTTTAACACGATTGGCGTCAGTGATGGTATCTCTATGGGTACCGATGGCATGAGTTATTCGCTACAGTCGCGCGATATTATTGCAGATTCTGTTGAAACAGTGATGAATGCGCAATGGTACGATGCCAACATTTCTATTCCCGGTTGCGATAAAAATATGCCGGGTGTCATGATTGCAATGGGCCGTATCAATCGGCCGTCCCTGATGGTTTATGGCGGCACAATCAAGCCGGGAAACTGGCAGGGGCAGCCGCTGGACATCGTGTCAGCATTTCAGAGCTATGGCGCCTATATAGCTAATAAGATCAGTGAAGAAGAACGCCAGGGTATCGTCCAGAATGCCTGCCCCGGGGCAGGTGCCTGTGGTGGGATGTATACCGCTAACACGATGGCATCTGCAATCGAGGCCATGGGTATGAGCTTGCCCTATAGTTCGTCTACACCTGCCGTGGATCGGGGTAAACTGGACGAATGTTTACGCGCCGGAGCGGCAATCAAACATCTTCTCGAAAATGACATCAAGCCGAGCGATATCATGACCCGAGCTGCGTTTGAAAATGCGATGGTAATGGTGATGGCGCTGGGTGGTTCGACCAATGCCGTGTTGCATCTGCTGGCGATGGCTCGATCGGTTGATGTTAAATTAACGATCGATGATTTTCAGTCGGTCAGTGACCGCATCCCTTTCCTCGCAGACCTTAAACCCAGCGGTCGCTTTGTTATGGAAGATCTGCACAATGTCGGTGGAACACCCGCAGTCATGCGCTACCTTCTGGAACAGGATTTGCTGGAGGGTAGTTGCCTGACGGTGACCGGTAACACCCTGGCAGATAACCTGGCTGATGTGCCTGGACTATCAGCTGGGCAGGAGGTGTTTATGCCGTTAGAAAAGCCGATTAAATCGAGTGGGCATATTCAAATTCTCAAGGGTAATTTCGCCCCAGGCGGTTCGGTAGCAAAAATTACAGGCAAGGAAGGTTTGCGCTTTGTCGGGCCTGCGCGCGTCTATGATTGCGAAGAAGATATGCTCCTGGGTCTCGAAAAGAATGAAATTCAGAAAGGTGATGTTGTTATCATCCGCTATGAGGGCCCTAAAGGCGGCCCTGGCATGCCGGAAATGCTGACGCCTACTTCTGCCATCATGGGTGCCGGATTGGGGGAGCATGTCGCATTGATTACTGATGGTCGGTTTTCAGGGGGGTCTCACGGATTTATAATCGGTCATATCGTACCCGAGGCGCAGGAAGGTGGGCCCATAGCACTGACTCAAAACGGGGATGTCATTACGATCGATGCGGAACAAAAGTTAATTGCGACTGATGTTAGCGTTGACGAAATGGCCAGCCGGGCTGCTGCCTGGCAAATGCCCGCTTATAAGGCAAAGAAAGGGACGTTGTTTAAATATATTCGCTGCGTCAAAACGGCATCAGAAGGCTGTGTGACAGACGAACTGTAGTTTTCTCTGGATGCTTTATAACCGTCAGGAAACAAGATTATATTTCGCACGTCGTGCGAATAAAGCGCTTAGATCTTCCTGGCGGTCATTTGTTTTTTCGGGTTTCCGGCATCTACCCGTCCCTTCGGATCTTTATCTATTTTTGGCCACTACGCGAGTCTGAGGGACCCGGATCAATTTCGTTCAAAGCGTATCCCAGCTGGATTTTTTGCGCCACCGTATTCTGGGGATGATCAGCCCGACGATGATCCCTAATAAACTCACCCCGGCACCCACCATAAACCAGTCGCGTCCGGTTCTGTCTTTTAAGCCTTCGTTTTCCTGTTGTAACGTTTGAATCTGGCGTTCGTAGGCAACAGAGCTGGTTTTCAGCTGTTTATTTTCTTCGTCTAGCGTAATGGCGTTATGCGCCGTGCGTTTGATTTTCTCAAGTTCTTTGGCTATTTGCTGATTAGACTGGCTGAGTTTACTGCGCTCCTGATCGATGCCGCCTTTTTGAGTCCGGAGTTCGGAAAGGTTTTGCTTTAATGTTTTATTTTCAGAGGCGAGTTGTGTTAACTGTTGTTCGATAGCGGTGACACGATCCCGAGCTGCAGGCATTTTCATCAGGTAGCGAGAGATTACCCAGCCTTCAGAGCCCCGGTTGGTGATCACGCGAGAGTAACCGTCATTGGTGGTTTCAAGGACTTCAAGTTGAGTACCACTGGGTAAACTGCGTTTGATGCGAAATTCAGTGCCTTTGCCCGTCCGCATGACAATTTCGAGTCGATCACTGACGTAGCGGGTGTCAGCAAGCGCGGAGCCCATAGAAAATAGGCTTGTTATAAGCAAAATATATTGTTTTTTCACTGTTTGCCCCAACTGTTCGTTGATAAGATGATTCGGTCATTGTAGCGGATTGCCCACGGCGCGAGTAACATTCTAGCAATGGTTTTCATGGATCAAAAGCGGGGAGATGAAATGTGTTCGACTGTTGAGAGTGACTGGCTTAAAAATGCACGAATCGTCAAGTCACCCAATTGCGACGAGCGCCCTGATAATGTCGAAATATCTCTTATAGTAATACACGGAATTAGTTTGCCTCCCGGTGAATACGGCGGCAATTATATCGATGATTTTTTTACTAACAGGCTTGACCCGGGCATACACCCTTATTTTCAGAAAATTACTGATTTAAAAGTTTCCAGCCATTTACTCATTCGGCGCAATGGTGATCTGATTCAATATGTTCCCTTTTCCCGCCGTGCCTGGCATGCAGGGATATCCTGTTATGAGGGCTGCGAAGCCTGTAACGATTTTTCGATTGGAATTGAGCTGGAAGGCCAGGATGACGAACCCTATACCGACAGGCAGTATATACAGCTAGAAAAGGTGATACCTTTATTGCGAACATTATTTCCTGCAATATCAGGTAAGGCGGTCGTCGGGCATAATACAATTGCGCCTGGGCGTAAAACGGATCCTGGTGCAGCATTTGACTGGTCAAGGCTTGCCCGTTTGATTTCATCTGATTCTACTAACATTTGACGGTTTCTTTATGACACTGATTGCTACATTGTTGAGCATTGCGATAGACCGTTATTTTGGCTATCTACATGAGTACCGCCACTACCGACATTTTCTGGAATATGTTAAATGGGTTCAAACAACCCTGCCTGGCGCTATTTCAAACGGGCTAGTCGGCGTCCTGCTAACCCTTATCCCGGTGCTTGTTGTCGTAGCCGCCACGCAGATATGGCTGACGGGCTTGTCTTTAGGGGGTTTTTTCTCACTTTTTTTCTCTATAGCCGTCATGGTCTATTGCCTGGGGCCGCGTGATCTGGCGATTGATGCAGACAGTTATTGTAAGGCCTGTGATATGGATAATACCTCCATTCGAGCGGCATCAGCTCTGCATTTAACAGGGCTATCGGAACCACCTGCTGATACGGGCGAATGTATCTCCCGGGTGGTGAAAGCAATCCTTGCCCGGTCAAATGACTACATGTTTGCAGTGATCTTCTGGTTTGTTTTGCTTGGCCCTGTTGGGGCGGTGCTTTATCGAACGCTGTCAATTCTTTATAATTTCTCTGAAGGCAATGATCGATTTCAGGTTTGGGCAACACACTTATATTCAATCGTTAGCTGGATTCCCGCACGCATGACGGCGTTAGGGTATGCATTAAGTGGGCATTTTGATTCCGCAATGGAGGGCTGGCGCATTGCACATAAAGAAAAAAAATCAGGTTTGTTGCGCACGGATTATATTCTGATTGAAACAGGGCTGGGTGCTCTGGATATGCGAGGAGACGATTCCGTTCCTGAAGACCATCAGCCAGTTCGATCCTCAATGCGTCTGGTCTTGCGAACGTTAACCATCTGGCTGGCCGCACTTTCTGTGATGACCCTGGCGGGCTGGGCCGTTTAATCCAGGCTGGATTTGATGTTTAAATTCTGTTGCCACTTTGTTGCATTGTTCACCTGTCTGGGGTGTTGTCTCTCGTCTGCCCATGCTGATATTACAGTGACGGATGATGCGGGGCGGACGGTTAACGTCAAACAACCCGCACGTCGGATTGTGAGTTTGTCGCCTCACACAACAGAATTACTTTTTTCGGCAGGCGCGGGTGATTATGTTGTTGCGGTTTCAGCATTTAGTGATTTCCCTGAGCAAGCAAAAAAACTACCTGTAATTAGTGGGGGTACAGGGGTAGACATTGAGCGGATACTTGGCTTCGAACCCGACCTGGTGGTTGCCTGGCTCAGTGGCAATTCCCGACTACAGCTTAAGAAACTAGAATCTCTCGGGCTGACAGTTTTTTATTCCGAACCGGTGACGATCGAGGGGATAGCCAGCAATATAGAAAGCCTGGGTCTTCTCTCGGGCACGTCGGGGTATGCTAGCCAGATTGCTGCACAGTTTAAAATTGGCGTTGATCAATTATCTTCTACTTATCAGAATGCCCCCGAGATGAGCGCTTTTTTCCAAATATGGAATCCCCCACTCATGACGATTGGAGGGCGGCACTTAATCAGTCAGTGGATGGCACTTTGTGGTGTTCGTAACGTGTTTGCTGAAGAGAGCCCTCTGGCTCTGGTTGTCAGCAAAGAGTCAGTGCTATTAAGCGACCCAGATGTTTTGATTTCGGGTCAGTACGGGTTATCAATTGAGAGCTTCCAGAATAGCTGGGGAAAATGGAAACATTTGCGGGCGAATGTTTCTGAAAAACTGATTGTTCAGGACGCAACTGTGCTGGCGCGCCAGGTTCCACGCGCACTGGATTCTGCAATACAGCTTTGCCAGGCACTCGATCAATTCAGGCCTGTACATTCTTCTGCCACAAAACGTCAGGGCTTCCTGCCTGCGCGTTAATGTAGCGTGCCATGACAAATAGCAGGTCAGACAGACGGTTCAAGTATTTCGCGCTGGCAGTATTTATTTTCTCAGTTTGCATAAGCTTTACAAGATCACGTTCTGCGCGACGACAAACGGTCCTTGCGAGGTGGCAGACAGCAGATGCTTCGCAGCCGCCAGGCAGGATAAAATCTTTGAGCGGGGGTAGCGTTTCGTTCAGGTGGTCGAGAAAGGATTCTAGCTGCTCGATATGAGAGTCATCGATTATGTGATAGTCCGGGATTGAGAGCTCTCCGCCCAGGTCGAACAATCGATGCTGTACGAGAGTCAGGGGCTTGCGGAGATTTTCTGCCAATGTTTTTGTTAATAACAGGCCAATCCAGCTGTTCAGCTCATCCAGCGACCCAAGCGCCTGAATGCGATCGCTATCTTTGCTGATACGTGAGCCATCTCCCAGGCCAGTTTCGCCATTGTCACCGGTACGGGTGTAAATTTTAGTTAAGCGGTTTCCCATGGTTTTCGCCTTTTTTCCTGTTTTTTAAAGGGAGTTCGTGAATTTTAATGGTTTTCGCCAGTAAAGTGACGGTGTTGATTAGGGTTTATTCAATAAAATCAACGCGATTGGGCTGGCTCTATTTTTAGAAATGAGCAATAATCAGCCGCATAGTGAAGACGTTACCTGTTGATAGTGAATTGTGCAAGATAGCCAATAAATCATGGGTTTTCATACCGGTATAAGCATTTAGTATCTAAACTCTAACCAAAAATGACCGATAAGATAATAATACTGGCCTCAACAGGTCCGAGTCTCAAAATAAAGCGTTCTTAATGATGGATTGTTGAACAAGGAATTTACGGCTTCCTGCGGGATAGCTTAACAAGATATGCCAAAATTATCTGATACTAAACTCATTCATACGCAGCAGCCGTTAGTGACCCTGCTGGTGAGGTCAATGGACTCTTTAGTCATCGCTTTTGCTCTGGTAATCTGCGCCTGGCTGCTTGGAAGTGGCTGGTCGAGAACGCATACAATCTATGCGTTAGTTGGTGTCCTCGCGATGCAAACGGTTGGCGAATTCCTGGCTATTTACCGTAACTGGAGCCTGGATAACTCCCTGATTCAGAGTGGTATGGTCGCCGTAAACTGGTTAGTTGCCTGCGCTCTATTAATCGTCTTAGCTGTTTTGTTTGAACGCCCTTTCTATGATCTGAACTTTAAAGTGGCCATTTATTGGGTGGGTCTCACCACCGCATTGCTTGGATTTAGTCGAGTGGTTGTGAAGACAGGGATAATCTGGCTGCGCAAACATGACCGTAACACGCGCCGAGTTGCCATTGCAGGCGCCGGCCCGTTAGCGGGTTATGTTATCAAGAAGTTAAAAGGAAATGCCTGGATCGACTACCGAATGACGGGCATTTACGATGACAGATTGCCGAATCAGAAGGACGCGGCTAACAGTCAGCGAAAACACGATCTTATTGAAGGGATACAGGAAGTGTCCGGTATTGACGGAAACTTTGATGACCTTTATCGAGCGGCAATGAACAATGATATTGACGTTGTTTTTGTTGCATTACCGATGCGAGCAGAAAATAAAATTCAGACGATTACTCGAGAGCTTTCTGCAACAACTGTCGCCACTTATATTGTCCCAGATTTTTATTCAATAGAAACGCATTATACGCACCTTGTTGATATTAACGGGATGCCTGCAGTCAGTATTTATGAAAACCCGACGCGGGGCCTTAGAGGTATCGTTAAACGCCTGGAGGATTTCATCCTGACCTGCGGTATCCTGCTTATTTTTGGTTTGCCAATGGTGCTCATTGCTTTGGGCGTCAAGCTCAGTTCGAAAGGCCCCGTGTTTTTTATGCAAAGACGCTATGGCCTGGATGGTAAACCTATCAAGGTGTTTAAATTTCGTTCCATGCGAGTAATGGAAAATGGCGAGAAAGTCACGCAAGCGA
>JAZGER010000048.1:0-5398 GCA_036478835.1 Gammaproteobacteria bacterium
ATTTACCCCAGCCCGGTCGATATCGCCGATGTGACGACGACCACAACCCATAAAACATTACGCGGGCCGCGTGGGGGGTTGATCCTGGCGAAAGCGAATCCTGCTATCGAAAAGAAACTGAACTCCCTGGTTTTCCCGGGCATTCAGGGTGGTCCTTTGATGCACGTTATTGCTGCGAAAGCAGTGGCGTTTAAAGAAGCCTTGCAGCCTGAATTCATCACTTACCAGAAGCAGGTTTTGCTGAATGCCCAGACGATGGCGAGTGTGTTTATCTCACGCGGCTACAAGGTGATTTCTGGTGGAACAGACGACCATTTATTCCTGGTTGACCTGATCGATAAAGGCATTACAGGTAAAGAGGCAGATGCTTCTTTAGGTGCAGCCAATATTACGGTGAATAAGAACGCCGTGCCGAATGATCCGCAGTCACCCTTTGTTACCAGTGGTATTCGTGTTGGGACACCGGCTGCAACAACACGCGGTTTTGCTGAAGTCGAAATGCGCGACCTGGCTGGCTGGATGTGTGACGTAATGGACGATGTCAATAATCAGGGAGTGATCAAGAAGGTGCGCGAGCAAGTGCTCGCTCTGTGTCGACGTTTCCCTGTTTATGAACAATGATCTAATAGTGTTGTATGCCTGTTTAGGTTATGTGTAATGCGTTGCCCGTTTTGTGGTGATACAGACACAAAAGTCATTGATTCCCGCCTTGCGGGAGAGGGCAGTCAGGTACGCCGGCGGCGTGAATGCATCGCCTGTGGCGATCGGTTTACAACCTTTGAAGCCGCTGAGCTGATGATGCCGCGTATTATTAAATCCAACGGCAGTCGCGAACCCTTCGACGAAGAAAAATTACTCGCTGGTTTACGGCGGGCGCTGGAAAAACGACCCGTCGCGACCGAGTCAATTGATGCGGCTATTGGCCGTGTTCACCATCGCCTGCAGGCGTGTGGAGAGCGCGAATTATCGGCACGCCAACTGGGCGAGTGGGTGATGGAAGAATTGCGTGATCTGGATCAGGTTGCCTTTGTTCGTTTTGCTTCTGTCTACCGTAGTTTTGAAGATGTGAGTGATTTTAGTGATGAGATTGAGCGTTTGCGATTGCAGCCGTCCTCTCAGGAAAAACGCAAACAAATGTCCTTGTTGTCTGATGAAAAAAAGAAAAAATAGCTGCTATTCAAGTGATCTGAGAATGCCATGTCATCTGCTATAAAGCATACCGGCTATATGGCACAGGCGTTGCAATTAGCGCGTCGCGGGCTGTATACGACCGACCCAAATCCCCGCGTGGGTTGCCTGTTAGTGAAAGGCGATAGCATTGTTGGTCGCGGCTGGCATGAACGTGCTGGATCGTCACATGCTGAAGTGAATGCATTGGCGGAAGCAGGAGAGGCTGCGAAAGGCTCAACGGCGTATGTCACTCTTGAACCCTGTAGTCACCAGGGCAGAACGCCGCCCTGTGCAGATGCGCTTATTAGTGCGGGGGTTACGCAGGTTGTTGTTGCAATGCAGGATCCTAATCCTCTCGTTGCAGGGCAGGGTATCGAACGTTTGCGAGCTGCAGGCATCAGTGTAGAGATCGGCGTCCTTGAGCAGCAGGCAATCGCTTTGAATCCTGGATTTGTTTCGCGGATGCAATGTGGCCGGCCCTGGGTACGATGCAAGCTGGCGATGAGTCTGGACGGGCGAACAGCCATGGCCTCGGGTGAAAGCGAATGGATCAGTAGTGATGCTTCACGCCAGGATGTGCAGAGACTTCGGGCGAGAAGTTCGGCAGTGATGACTGGCGTAGGAACAATCCTGGCCGACAATCCTTCGATGAATCTGCGGTTGTCTCCTGCAGTGCTGGGTATTGCCGGGGACATACGCCAACCACTCCGTGTTGTTCTGGATCGAGAGTTACAGATGCCGACCAATGCCAGGACATTGGCATTGCCAGGGCAGGTTGTTATTTTGACAGCGAAGTCAGAAGGGCAGGGCGAGTGGACGTCGCTGGAAAAAGCCGGGGCGACCATAAGAACTGTAAAGGAAACAAATGACCATCTGGATCTAGAGGCAGTGCTCGGCGCATTAGCAACGTTGGAAATGAATGAAGTGCTGCTTGAAACGGGCGCCCGTTTATCGGGTGCGATGCTTGAAGCAGGGTTGATTGATGAGCTGGTCATTTATGCCGCGCCGCATATCATGGGTGATAGTGGATTAGGGCTGTTTCATCTGCCGGGGCTAGAATCGATCCGTGACCGGATACAGCTACAATTCACTGATGTTCGTCAGATTGGTGATGATTTGAAAATAACGGCCAGACCTGTTGTTTGAGCATTATTGATGGCCACGGAAGACACGGAAAAAACTCAGATAACACGCACACGTGTTTACACGTTTCGCGCGTAAACAGTGTTTTTTCCTGACGGTTCATTTGATCTTTCCGTGTATTCCGTGGCCATAAAACAATTCAGTAAATAGAAGCGCTCTGGTAATTGGCGCTGCCCAGAATCTAACAAGTGAAGGTTGATTAAATGTTTACAGGTATCATCGAATCTGTTGGCCGTGTCGCTGGCATTGAATCTCAGGGCAATGATCTCCGTCTATGGATAGAAACGGGTAAGCTGGATCTTTCCGATGTGATGTTAGGTGATAGCCTGGCGACGAATGGCGTGTGTTTAACCGCCGTGACATTGCCTGGCAATGGGTTCTGGGCAGATGTATCTGGGGAAACACTGCAACATACTACGCTGGGCCGATTAACAATCGGCGATTCGGTGAATCTCGAAAAAGCATTAACGCCTGCTTCCCGACTGGGTGGTCATATGGTTAGCGGCCATGTTGATGGCGTCGGTAAAGTGGTTAAGCGTTGGACGGATGGGCGATCCGAGCGTTTCAGGTTGCAGGCACCGGTGGGATTGGCCCGTTATATCGCTAGTAAGGGATCCGTTTGCATTGACGGTATTAGCCTGACAGTCAATAAAGTAGAAGGTGTGGAGTTTGAGCTTAATGTTGTTCCACATACGCTTGCTGAGACAACGATAGGTGTTTTTCAGGAAGGTCGGCAATTTAATCTCGAAGTCGATATAATTGCCCGCTACCTTGAGCGATTGCTGACAGGTGATCATGCTGATCAGGTATCAGATACTGTTGATATGGACTTATTGCGCCGCAGTGGGTTTCTGGCTAAAGAGTAAACTGAATGGCAACATTAAACACATCGGAAGAGATCATTGAAGACATCCAGGCAGGCCGCATGGTCATTGTTATGGATGATGAGGACCGCGAAAATGAGGGCGACCTGATTATGGCGGCGTCAATGGTGCGCCCGGACGACATCAATTTTATGGCCACGCATGGCCGTGGCCTGATCTGCCTGACTTTGACGAGAGAACGTTGTAAACAACTGTCTTTGCCCTTGATGGTCAATGATAATCAGTCAGTGCATTCTACAAACTTTACCCTCTCTATCGAGGCGGCAGAAGGCGTCACAACCGGCATTTCTGCATATGATCGGGCGCATACGGTGCGATCGGCGGTGGCGCCAAACGCGGCGCCCGCCGACATTGTTCAGCCGGGCCATATCTTCCCTCTGATGGCGAAACCGGGCGGCGTGATTACCCGCGCAGGGCATACGGAAGCCGGCTGTGATCTGGCGCGCCTTGCCGGACTGGAACCTGCTTCGGTAATTGTTGAAATTCTTAACGAAGACGGGACGATGGCACGCCGCCCCGATCTGGAAAAATTTGCCGAACAGCATAATATAAAAATGGGCACGATTGCCGATTTAATCCATTACCGTTTGACCAATGAAAAAACCATTGAGCGACTGGCGCAATGTGAGCTCCCTACAGAGTTCGGTCAATTTCACCTGGTGACTTATGAAGATGCGATCGACAGGCATTTGCATATGGCATTGGTGATGGGTGCAATCGACAGTGAAATACCTGCTTTGGTTCGGGTGCAGGTGCAGGATAGCCTCAGCGATTTATTTGGCGCCCAGATGAAAGATACCGGTTGGCCATTGCGCGATGTGATGCGCCGCGTTTCTGAGGAAGGTTCCGGTGTCATTATCGTTCTTGGGCAGAGAGAAACGCCGAAACAACTGGTAACCAGAATACGCAATTATGATGACCATGCCCGGTCAGGAGAGGCAATTGAATATCATCCTCAGGAAGAGCTTAGAACCTATGGCATTGGTGCGCAAATACTCAGTGATCTGGGCGTGCGTAAAATGCGCGTTATGAGTGCGCCGAAGGTGGTACATGGTTTATCTGGTTTTGGGCTTGAAGTGGTTGAGTATGTTGATGGTGAAGACTAAAGGTTTATTGGAGAGATAACGTGAATGAGATTAAAGTCATCGAAGGACAGCTAACGATCAGTAATAGCCGGGTTGCCTTGCTGGTTGCGCGATTTAACAGTTTTGTTGTAGAGAGTTTGCTTGAAGGTGCTATCGATACATTGAAGCGCCACGGCGCAAAAGATCGTGACTTAACCATCATCCGCGTACCTGGTGCCTATGAAATGCCTATTGCGGCGCAGCGTCTGGCAGCCAGTAAAAAATATGATGCGATTGTTGCGTTGGGTGCAGTGATTCGAGGTGGCACGCCTCACTTTGAATATGTAGCGGGTGAATGTACCAAGGGATTGTCGACCGTGTCACTGCAGCATGATATACCCATCGCCTTCGGCGTATTGACTGTTGATAGTATCGAACAGGCCATCGAGCGCGCTGGGACCAAGGCCGGGAATAAAGGCGGCGAGGCAGCGATGTCAATGATCGAAATGATTAATCTACTTAGAGAAGTTGGCTAGCAGTGGCGCTTTCAAAAGCCAGACAGACTGCATCACTGCGGACACGGGCCAGGCGGTTTGCGATGCAGGCACTCTACCAGTGGGACATGTCCGGTAATACACTTGCCGATATTGAAATACACTTCCGAGAAGACGAAGACTTCTCAAAAGTGGATGGTGATTATTTTCACGAAATTCTGCATACCGTGCCCACTCGGATAGATGAAATCGACGCGTATTACGAGCCACATCTTGATCGTGCCGTTGACAGGCTTGATCCGGTTGAGCGGGCGTTGCTCAGAATGGCTACCTATGAGCTAGAAAAACGTATCGACATCCCTTATCGAGTTGTCTTGAATGAATCGGTGAATCTGGCGAAAAAATATGGCGCTGATCAGGCACATAAATATATTAATGGTGTTCTCGATAAGGTGGCGCGTCAGTTACGGCCGATAGAGCACCCGGAGGCCAGCAAAAAGCCTGATCATTTGTAGTAAAAAACAGATCGTTATTTGCTTCTCTGCTAACTAATTGAAATAACATTAGATATTTCAATTCGATTCTTTCCACTCGAGTTGAAATCCCGTATGATTCAGCTTCAGCCGGATATATGTTAGACTGT
>JAZGER010000049.1:0-4110 GCA_036478835.1 Gammaproteobacteria bacterium
TTACTTGAGCTGCATACCGTTGGTGTAGATGGCGGCTACGATGAGCAGGATGTCCTGGAGACAGCCTATGTTTTCAGTGGCTGGAGTATTTCTGGCCAACGTGTCTTCAAATTCAAATCTGGCCGAAACCGACTGGGGCCGCTTGAAAATTCTGGCGATATCATGGGCTGGAAACCCGTGGACCCGAGCAAGTCAGAGAGAAATGGTAAATCGCTGTTATGGTATCTCTCCCATCACCCGTCAACGGCAAAATTTATCAGCTGGAAATTATGCCGGTATTTTGTCAGCGACAGAATCGCTATGGACGACCCTCTGGTGACTCAGGCAAGTCAGACTTATCTGGAAAACGATACTGACATTTCAGCTGTTTTGCGGACCATCTTGCTATCAACACGCTTTACAGAATCGAAAGGGGAAAAGGTCAAACGGCCAAATGAATATTTATATGCCATGTTGCGAGGGACAAAGGCAAGGCTTGATTTGAGTGATCCTGAACAGTTTGGCCGACTGTGTCGCCGACTATTGAAAAAACAGCAGCATGTTTTGTTTGAAAAAGAGCCGCCAACCGGATATTCCAATCTTGCATCTAGCTTTATTAACACAGGGACTTTGATGTCGCGCTGGAATCTGGCCTTTGCGTTAACAGGAAATAGCATGGGTAAAACATTTGATATAGACCCTGCCAGATGGAATCTTGGGCAGCCAGCGACTATTCGTCAACTGGTGGATAGCCTGACTGTCATGCTGATGGGTAAACGGCTGCATATACCTGAACGAGACGTGTTGTATCGCTTTTTGGGTAAATCGGCAGACAGTGTGGTCACTGGCACTGATCTGGATCAGCTGCCAGCGCTAGCAGCGTTGGTCTTTGCATCCGCTTCATTTCAAGTGCGTTAAGGGGAGAACAAAATCATGAAATCAACAAAAATTACACGTCGCCAGTTTCTTAAAACGTCCCTGACAACGACAGTATCAATACCTGTTCTTAGTAGTCTGACTTCACAGTTGGCGTTTGCTGCAACGGGTAATGCGCCTCACACAGTGATAAATGTTTTTTTACGCGGTGGAATGGATAGCCTCAGTGCGCTCGTGCCCCATGCGGACCCGCAGTACTATGCACTCCGCCCCGATATTGCGATACCCGCTGAAGGTTTGATTAAGTTGAGCAGCGAGTTTTCCCTGCATAAGGCGATGGAACCACTGCATGAATTTTATCAGCGCGGCGAGCTTGCCTTTGTCGCTGCCTCAGGTCTGGGGCCGAATTCGTCGTCGCGCAGCCATTTCAATGCGCAACGCCGTATGGAAGCTGGCACAGATAACCATACTCAGGCAGACGGCTGGGTGGGGCGTTATGTTGATTCGACCCGGACGGTGAATGACGCTTCTTTCAGGGCAGTGAGTCACAAACGCATTCCAAAATCGTTGTCAGGTTATGACCCGGCAATCAGCTTTTCCAGGTTATCTGAGCTCAGTGTTCAGGCGAACGATTTGATGAGTGATGAGCGTGCTGTAGAAATGTTGAAAGGCCTGTACCAACAGGTGAATCACCCTGAGCTCACGCTACAGTCATCCAATGCATTTTCTGCGATTGACGAGGCGGCGAATAATGCGCTGGGAACCCTGGCAAAACCGACAAGCTATGGCAATTCAAAACTCGGTGCGGCCTTGCATCAGATTGCCGAACTGATGATTTCTGATGTGGGTCTTGAAGCGGCCAGTTTGAGCATGGGAGGCTGGGATTTACACCGCGAGATGGGTACCTGGGATGCGGGCTCGATGAGAGATCAGTTAAGTGACCTTAGTACCGCGCTGTCGGCTTTTTATAACGAGATTTCTGGTTTGCAGGAAAAGGTAACCATCGTTGTCATGAGTGAGTTTGGTCGTCGGGTTACGCAAAACGACAGTGGCGGCACTGACCACGGTAAGGGCGGTATGATGATGGTGCTTGGAAAGGGAATCAACGGCGGGAAAGTGCATGGTGAATGGCCGGGCCTGAATTCTCTGGATGAGAACGATTTGCCGATTGTAACGGATTACCGCCAGGTTTTGACCGAGATGCTGGCTGTCAGAATGGGGCGCAATGACCTGGTTTCATCGGTGTTCCCTGATTACCTTGGCGGTAGTTACCTGGGGGTTATGGGTTAGGCTGAGTGTAGCTTAATAGCCTGGTGAGGTGATGAGTTTAGCCGCACAGCAAAGGTACTACGAACGCCCAAAGGGCGCAGGTGATTCGCAATACCTAATCTATATGGCGTTAATATGCTGCGTAAATGGCCAAGCTTCCAGTGATTCTGGCGGCCTGCCATTTCAAAGCACCGGTTGATATCCGCTACAGAAAGGACTTGAATTTGTTACCGTTTTGAGTCTTAATAAACATCTCGATGTGTTTGACATGCCATCGTCGTTACTTCTCTGAAATGGAAGGTTTTATTAGTGATTTCAGGTAATTATAAAAATCGCGACGTTGAAACAGGTGGTTGACCGTAGTATGGAACACAGTGACCTCCTTGCCACAACAAGCGGGCATCCTGCCCAGAAAAGGAATTGTAAGATGATTGTGTTATACCGCTTAGATGCGAATGAACATATGCAGAAGCAGTACGAAATTCAATATCGCGTAAGCGGTCTAATCTACTGTTGGGCAACATAGCCATGACACATCCCGATCCATTAGCAAAGAAAATCAAAGAAGCTAATTCGCTTTACCGCACTTTCATGGAATCTGGCCGTTTCGTTTCCTTGCGAGAATTCGTTGGAATGGATCAAGTGATTCAGTCAAGAACAACGGAAATGGCAAGAGCAGTAAAAACAGCTATCAAATCGGCCGAAGCCTTGATGCAGAAAAGAAAGTTGTCGGGTCTTCCAACAACTAATATTGAAACTGAAGAATACGAATATTTTATGGGTTCTGTTCTTTCCTCTAGCTGCGAGCTAAGTGGCCTTGCATCCGGAGCCGCTCAACTATATCTCGATATAGTTGAGGGGGTCAATGATATAGATATCGTAGATAACCCAGCTTTGTCACAGCCGGACACTATAAAACAAGAGGTTACTTCTGCTTTAGGCTATGTGGCTGAATATTCTGAATCAGAAGAAGAAGGTATTTCGACTTTTTTTCCTGATCCAAGCGAATTTGATCGCGAAACTCTAGCCGAGGCACAAACCTGGATTTATTCAAAATATTTTCAGCCCTCCCAGTGGCTGGCTAGGTCAAAAAGTACCAATCTCCTGCTTTTGAATCGCAGTATTGACAAGTTTCCTATGAGAATAAGAGGAAGAATCCAGGAAGTTTTTGACTGCTTTGTTGTCGGACATTTTTTCGCCTGTATCGTCACTTGTCGTTCACTTATGGAGTTCATTCTGCTAGATCGAGCAAAACCAAAATTCGGATTCAATCCGAAGATCAAAACTAATGATGATAAGTGGCAGAACATGCAGTTAAAAAAAATGATTGAGGAGGTTGGTAAGGATTATCCGGATCTCGCAGGTGATCTTGATTTCGTACGGCTAGAAGGCAATAGACTTCTTCATCCGCCAAGGGGGCGGGAACTCGACGTATTCCCGCCCAAAGAAGGCATCGCAAAAAAATGCCTTCACATCGTTTTTGATGCTATAGGTCAAACGTATATGTAAAATATCGCCCCAAACGAAACAAAAACAAGACGATCCAGGAAACAAGACAGGCACTTTACCAACAGTGGGAAACAAGACAGGCACTTTACAGTGGATATAAAAATACTCACATCGTTCAGACTAATCAGAGCAAAAACCCACCGATAATGTCTGAAACCACTAGTTGTTAGCCTGGGGTTAGGTGTAATTCATTGCTCTGTTGGTAAATGAGACTATTCAAGACACAGCAAAGCCTCAGAAAGTCTTCTGATGAAATTGAATGTGTTTTTTTGAAAAGTTGTTGAGCTTAGGTCCCAAACAACAATCGACTTCGGGCTGAGCCTTTACACCATTTTCGTTTCAGAGCCTGGCAGACAGCGTCGAGCTGCTTCCAGTGCCCCATGAAAACCGGGTAGTAGCTTTCAAGCTGATGGTGTTGTTTTAACCATTCACCGACATCCAGATTCAACCTTTGCAGAATCGGCGGAATATCCTGGT
>JAZGER010000050.1:0-5839 GCA_036478835.1 Gammaproteobacteria bacterium
CGTTCGCCAACGTTACTTTGCATACCCTTTGGCAGTTCTGTGACAAAATCCCAGGCGCCTGCCGCTTTGAGCGCTTCTTCTGTTTCCTCGTCAGACAGTTCTGGATCGCCCAGGGTGACATTTTTTGCGATGCTGTCATGTAAAAGCAGCGTTTCCTGGGGAACATAGCCGATATTCCGACGCCACATGAGTGTATCCAGATCGTTTTGAGGTGTGTTATCTATAGTAATTGTGCCGCTGTCAGGCTTGATGAGTCCAATAATTAAATCAACGACGGTCGTTTTTCCGGATCCAGATGGGCCGATAATCGTGGTCAGGCTCAGGGCAGGAATCTCGAGAGACAGATTTCGTAAAATTGATTTTTCGCCATAGTTGAAGTTGATATTATCGAGCTTAATTGATTGAGTGATGTCGATTTTATCGCCAGAAGTTAATGGCTCCCTGTCAGCTTCTGCCCCATTAATTGTTTTCATCATTGACCAGAAGGCACTTTCTGCAATAACCATTTTCTGGTATTGCTTTTGCACTTTCCCAAGTTGACTGAGCATCTTACCTAGTACGGCGACCAGGACTAACACAGTGGCGAAAGGCATATTCATTTTTATCAGCGCGATGAACATGCCGGTAGCGATAAAAATCGTGAACATTTCTTCCTGCGCCGTATTTAAAAGCGCTTCGCTGAATACCTGTTTTTTTAGCGCTTTATTGATGTTGGTGGTTTCAATGGTGAGTACTTTATCAGCAAGATGTTCCTTGCCCATCGCTTTCATTGGTTTAACGGATGTTAATGTGTCTGTTAGTCGGCTAATTAAAGAGACATAAAGTGTCGTTTGTTTTTTCCCGGCCTGTTTCGCCATACGAACCAGAAAATGAGATATGTAAAGAATAACCCCACCGCCTGCGAGACCAATAACGGTTGTTTTCCATGAGATGGCAAGCGCAATACAGGTATAGATAAACGCCTGGATAGCATAAGTGATTAAGGTCGTTCCACTGACAAAAGCTTCGGCGGAGCGGGTGGCTTCTGAGGCAAGGCTGTTCGTAAATTTCCCAACAGGTTGTTGAACAAAGTGATCCCACTTGCTACTGAGCATCGCTTTAAGCAGTTTGAGACGTAAATCAGTAGTGACTTGTGCCGCCGTATATCCCACCTGTCTTCTGGCAATTAGTAGCAGAATGCTTTTAATTGTTACCCCGATAACAATGATGAGCAGAAGCGAACTAATATTAGGTTCAATGCCCTGGCTAAGCAGAAAGTTATTGACAGCCTGCTCGTATTGATTCGGTTCCTGGCTCGCATCTTTACTCCCTATCGCGCTATTCAATAAAGGCAATAAGGCAGATAAGCCGATGCCTTCTGCAAGGCCTGCAAAAAATAAGGCAATAAGCATTACCGCGCTCTGGACGGGGTACGCTCGAAAAAAATACGACATAAGTTGCATAGCAGTGTTAGGTCCTTGTCGAGAATTCTTTAAAAATACTCAGGTCAATTTACGAAACATGATGTTACTGGCTATAAGTATGATGCCAATAGGGATCAGAGTCAGGATGGCCGGATGCATTTTAATCATTGCCCCAGAGGTGTGAATAATTTGACTGCCCAGATAAAACAATATACCTATTAATGCCCCAATGCCCATTCGTTGTGCAAAATCAGCATTTCGTTGGCTGGTTATTTTCGCACCCATGGGTGTAGCGAGAATTATCATGGCAAGCGTTGTTAGCGGCAAGCTGATTTTTTTCCAGAAAGCGAGCTCTATCTTGTCGCTTCTCTGATTGGTTTCGCGTAGATGCTGAGCGTATTTATAGAGGGATGTCGGTGGCATAGCAGCGGTAGAGAGTGACAACGCAGGTAACTCATCACGTTTCCAGAACGGCCCCATATCAAGTTTATCCAGGTGGCTGGTTTTTAGGCCGGTGGGACTGGACTCTTTTTGTACCACATCAATCAATGACCAGTCACGTGACTGGTCGAGGTCGGCATAGTCGGCATGCGCAGCTAAAATCAGTTTGCCTTCTTCATCAAATTCGTAATATTGGATGTTGGTCGGAATATGCCCATGTTTCAGTTGACCGACATGGAAGAATCTGCCCTGAGAATTTGACCATAAACTTTTACCGTTCTTGGTGCTGGTGGAGCTGCCAGCATGTACTACAGCGCGCTGATCCTCTGCATATTGATACAAATTAGCGGTCACAAATTCAGAGAGTAGCAAGATGCCGATGCTAAGCGCCATGCCTGGCAGCAGGACGGCAAGCAGAATCCGTTTGTTTGATGCGCCTGCCGCTCGAATAGCAATGAGCTCACTGTGTCTGGACAGACCGGCAAGAGCCAGTAAAGTCCCGAGTAAACCCGCAACTGGCATGAGATCAAGCGCCAGTTGCGGCAGCGTTTGGAGAACAAATAAGGCGGCATTGATGGTTTTGTAGTGTTGCCCAACATGCTCCAGCTCCTGAACAAACTGCAGCAGACCAAATACAGAGAGCAATATGGTGAGGACGATCAGCCAGCCTTTGAGTAGCGCCATGGCAATGTATTTGTCGAATGCATTCATATCAGGCATTGAGCCGTTTCAGACGGGGCCATGTATACAGGAGTATAAAGACAATGCCTGCGACTACATAAATCCACCACATGCCGGGAAATGCGCCCACCTTGCCCTGCTCAAGCCAGTTTCTTGCCATCCCGGAGAGATTAAAAAATGCAATATAAACTAAAATAGCAATAATGAAATGCCAGTGGCGACTTTGCCGGGGCGCGCTTCGACTCAGTGGAACGGCTAGCATCGCTAGCAGGAGAGTGGCGAAAGGGGTCGATAAGCGCCATTGAAACTCAGCAATTTCTTTGGGTTTTTTTGAGGTCATCAAATCCTGTGTGGAGGTTGCTTTTCGGCGATAAGCAGCCGCTTTTTTATTTTCTTCGAGACGCATTGTTAAAGAGCCAAATTTTAGTGACACATCTTTTGACCCGGTATTATCGAATAAATAACTGTAGCCATTCTTAAATTCAATGACACGTTGCTCACCAGGCTCAGTTGGCAGCAACCGCGCTTCTTTTGCATAAATAACTTTTGATTTGTCGCCATCACTGCCCTGCATAAACACATTGCCAAGGATGGATTTTTCAGTATCAACACGCTTTGCAAAAAGGACGTATTGATTATTATGTAGATCAAGAAACCGCTCCGGTTCTACTTGATCAATCGTAAATCCTGCAGCCGCTTCTGATTCGATTTGGTAGGTTTGTTTATACGCCCAGGGTCTGCCAAAGATAGAGATGGTTGCGACTATGACGGCGACCACCAGAGCAAGCTTAATAACGGCTTTGAGGAGTCTGTTGTCGCCGATACCCGATGCTTGGAGCGCAGCAATTTCGCTATCGCGGTAAAGTCTTCCCAATGCAGAAATAACTGACAGGTAGAGTGCGGTTGGCAGGAGGACTTCCAGCGCAATCAGGGTATTGAGAAAAGCCAGCTTCGCTACTGTCGATGGGTCGATGAGTCCTGCTGCTGCATCGGCGAGCTTTATCGCCGTGCTGTAGCCTGTAAATACGAGGACAAGCAGCCCTAGCCCCAGCAGCATAGGTCTGGAAATTTCACGAATAATGTATCGGTCTAGTATCAATGTCAGTTTCTGTGATGGCGTTACCCGAATTATACACAGCATTGCTATTCGGATGAGCGGACGGGATATTTGTTTTTATGAGCGCTAAGAACCGGTCTCGTGGCTATTAAGGTGTTCTACTGTTTCAACTGGCTAGTATATACTTGTAAAAACTACAAAGCAGGTGCCAGGAATTAATACCACAGAGAAAAAGCAGCCAGTTGTTTGGGTGTTGTCGGGGCATAAGGCCGGAGATACGTCTCAAATGCTGGCTTTAGCTGATGCTTTAGGTTGGAAATATAGCATTAAACAGTTGAGCTACCGACCCACTGAATTGCTCACCAGCCTTTTTCTGGGGCCATCTTTAACCGGCATTAATAAGCGCCTGTCATCTGCACTGGAGACGCCCTGGCCTGACCTGATCATTACTGCCGGGCGTAGAAATGAACCTGTTGCCCGGTGGGTTCGGCAGCAAACAGGAAATCAGGCAAACATTGTCCATCTTGGCAGACCCTGGGCCCCATTGGATACGTATTCATTGATTGTGACGACGCCACAATATTCTTTGCCAGACAGAAAAAACTGTCTTTCTGTTCCTTTGCCATTGCATCGAGTGAATAAAGCCACGTTAGACGTATGGCGTGATGAGTGGGCAGGTAAGTTAGCCGATTTGCCACGCCCCTGGTGGGTTGTGTTATTAGGCGGTGACAGTGGTCCATACGTGTTTGGTGAGGAGAAGGGGCGGCAACTTGGGCAATGGGTCAATCAGCAAGCAAGCATTCAACAAGGCTCGGTTCTGGTTTCAAATAGCGCAAGAACGCCGGCTAAGGCGTATGCGGCTTTCCTGTCGCAAATAACTGTGCCCGTACAGGATTATCACTGGCAGAAAAATGCCGATGATAACCCGTATCAGGGCTATTTGGCGCATGCAGATAATCTGGTGGTCACCGGCGAAAGCATGTCGATGCTAGCAGAGGCAGCGGCCACTCAAGCACCACTTTACCTGTTCGATTTAGCCGATTGCCCAGAGCAGATGCCGAGACTGAAAAAACAGTGTAGCCCCTGGTGGTTATTAGCACATAATTATCGATATAAACCGTTGACGCATCGATTAGCTGCGACGTTTGCACCTTCTCGATTGCGTCGGGATGTGTCAAAAATACAGACCGAACTGGTGAGCTCTGGTCGGGCTGTCTGGGTTGGGCAGGAATTTATAGTCGGGCAGTATACGTTGCAAGACAGCCTGAAGCAGGCAGTCTATCGGGTTCGGTTGTTGATGGAATAAAAGGTGCAATGGCTGCGGAACAATATAACGTGCAGATCGTTGCGCGTGCGATTTTTTTCCGCAGTCAAAAAAATTCTATCAGGCAGCAGATAACTTCAATGGAGGATTGCCTGGTGGTTCCAGATAAGGGGTTTTTTCCAGGACTTCAAACGCATCATGGCGAACATGGTTTTTCGCCATTTCCTCACGTAACATTTCTTCGGTGACAATGCCTTTATCCATGCACTCTTTTAGCAGGCCAAAAAACAGCAGTGTCTGATTGTTGTCAGGGTGTTCCTTGTAGTTACCTAACAGGCCATATTCCCCAAACACATGCCGGCGCGCGCGCATTAACCAGGCAACGGGAGGAAACAGGCGGAAGCGTTCGGCTGGTCGCCAGTCAATGGGCAGGCCAGCTTTCCATGGCTGTGTTTTACGGCGAGTGACATGCAACATTTTTGTCGCAGCTGTTAGTTTGTCGAAGTCATTCCAGACATTTTCAAACAGGCCAATCGTATCGCGGTCTTCAGTACGCAGACAAATCCACGGCATGTAGTCCCATTTGCTCTCAAACATGGCATTAAACTGTTCTTCAACCTTCCAGTGCTTGAGTTTTTCGCAGTCAAGCAACATCACGCTGCTTGCCATGCATTTATCAATGATGCCCTTGGTGCCTGAGCGCGGACGACACATGATGGCCTTGCCCTGCATATCTCGAGTGAGTAAATCCCAGATATCGGCAATGGCGAAAATATCCGGGTCGATAACCACGGCCCGCCCCCTGTAATTCATTAATTCCGGCGGCATAAAGCGGGTTGGGGTAAATGATTGCAGGTCATCATTCAACCAGGTGCGTTGTACACCATCCCGGAGGTACATCTGACCTTCGCGTTGCCGAAAATAGGGATAATCTCTGGTGTCGACGATTTTGACATCAAATTTGTCGCTATGGTGGGAGTTTCTACGCAGGGC
>JAZGER010000051.1:0-21065 GCA_036478835.1 Gammaproteobacteria bacterium
GCCCTTTTACCAATAACTCTCCCTGTTCCGGATCAATGCCCAGCTCTGCTTCGCAGGCGGGATAACCGACAGGTATATCTTCGCCAGCAGTCAAACGTTTTCTGTCGACAGGCCAGTATAAACAGACGTTGGTTTCCGTTGGACCAAACAAATTATAAAACTGTGTTTCTGGCAACAGCCCGGTTAAACGTATCAGACTATCTATTGGAAATACCTCGCCAGCAAACAATACCTGCTTGAGGTAAAACAGATTTTTTTTATTCAGCCCACCTTTTAAAGCGATAAAAACCAAAATAGAGGGGACGGTATACCAGATTGAGATTGTGTTTTCCGCTAACCAGTCAGTGAGCCGGGATGGCGATAGTTTCAAGGCATCAGGAATAAAGACGGTGTTCGCACCTGCCGCAGGCACCGCAAATAGATCAAACAGCGAAAGATCAAAATGAAAGGGTGACAGACTTGCGGCAATATCCTGCGAATTCAAATTAAAAGCATGGCTGGCCCACTGCACAAATGCACTGATGGCACGCTGTGATATCACCACGCCTTTCGGATTCCCCGTCGAGCCAGATGTGTACAAAATAGCGGCGGGCGCATCAGCCTGATCATAGAAACCAACGGGTGGCTCCTGTATAGATACAGATGGCAACACTTCCGCATTGATTATCGTAATGCCCGCTTCAGTGAGCCATTCCGGTGCCTGCTCATTACCGATAACCGCTCGACAACAGGCATCCTCTATAATAAAAAGGTTACGCTCTTTTGGGCCGGATATATCAAGGGGAACATAACAGGCACCGATCATCAACGCTGCATAAACAGCAACGACTGCATCCATTCCCCGGGGCAGGAAAATAGCAATATTGTCACCTGCAGACACACCAGACTGAGCCAGCAGATGGCTCAGGACATTCACTCGGTTATAGAGAACTTTAGCCGTTAGCTCATTATCTGATTCAGTAAAAAGCACTTTATCGGGAGCGTTTATCACCAGCGCTTGCAGATAGCTGGCAGGATTACTGGTAGCGTTGTTATTGGCCACGTAATTCTGCTGTCATGATCTTCACAACTGAATCTATCCAGTCCGGGTCACACTGACTTTCGATATAGTTAAAGCTCAACACTATTTTCCCCTGAAATTTGCTGACCAGCACAGCCATAGCAGGAGGAGAAGTCACCTGACAGAGATGATACATATTCGTAACAGGCAATCCGGCCAGGTGTTCTGGCTCTGGATCTACATTGCCCGTATAGGAGAACCAGAATGAACTGCGCTCTCGCCCATCGGGCGTACAACGGACTATCTCACCCTGTCTCTTTAGCGGTAACCAGCTTGCCAACTGCATCAATGGCAACATAGCATAATCGTGGCGATTTTTTATCGTCTGTTTATGTTGCTCTCTGAGGTATGGAAATAATGTCTCTCTGGCCTGTACAAGCTGCTTTTCTGCACGAGCAAATACAAAACTGATCTGATTGCCAAAAACCGGAACAAGCGCCCTGCTTCTGCGATAATTCACGGCATAAGGCACACAATATGCCTGGCCTTCATTGTCATTACCGGCCAGTTCCATTGCCCGCATCATACAGCCGATAAAATACAACGATATGCCCGCAATACCGGTATTTTTTATTGCCAGTGACATCACTTTATCACTGTCTTCCCTGTTTAAAACAATACGTCTGAGACCGGGTTTTCTATCCGCAGACTCGCTCAACAAAGGCAATACACTGGGGTGCTTTTCCATACTGCGAATCATTGAAAAGGCCTTCCAGGTGTACTTTATTTTTTCCCAGAGAGTCCACTTTTTCAGCATCGACTCAATAATCAGATCACCCGAGTCGGGCAACTCCTTGCCAGGATTAAAAATATGGTGCAGCACAAGCTCAGCACCCTTTGCATCACAGACAGGATGAAACCATCGAAGCATCACAAAACTCTGCCCGGCTTCAATAATTACATGTATTTCAACAGGGGCACTATCGAAAAGCGAAACGGAGGTATTAATAATATCAAGGAATTTTCTGTGTCGATCAAAGTCAGGCGATTGCAAGGCATCCGGTTTATAAAAAAAGACCGGTAAGGCTGTTTGCCGGGAGTCCTTCCAGTAATAATGCCGGCCTTTCTGAAATAAGCGCGCAACAGAGCGCGGGAATTTTTTGGCGAATGCCTGGCATTTCTGCTTAACATCTTCTTCGTCTATAACGCCATCGAGCTCAAGCACAATGCCACAATTATTGCCAGCCATTCCAGATGATCGAATTTCCTGGTCCATCATCAAAGTGAATTGATCGGCCGGATTTAATTGGTTTGACATTTAATTGTAATTTTTATGTGTGCCGATTGACCCAGTCTTCAAGAGATTTAAGGGTTCTAAGATTTTCAGGCACCAGCTCATCATCAGGGAGTGACACACCAAACGCCTCTTCAATATAAAGCACCAGACGCATAATACCCATACTATCAAGACCTGCATCAAGCAAATCATCAGTTTCAGTGAATTCATCAGCGTTATCGACAAACACCAACTCTTTAAAAATATACCTTTTAAGATTTTGCAACATAAACTTATTTCCGAACGCTTACTTTGCTAGTTTTACAACTTCACCCTTGAAGGTTACGCCAGCAATTATTTTTCCATTCCCACATTCATATTCAGTTTCACTGGTCATTTTATGTCTCTTATAATAACTGTGGATATTCACAATCGCATTTCCACCCTCACGCACAGCCCTGTCCTGCAATGAAATCATGGCAGATAAAAAAGCCCATTCACAGGCACGTTTATCGGTTTTATTAAACGCATTTGTCTTTTTATTTGTCATTACCTCGCCAAAGTTTTTTACGATAGCAGGATGACTCTTCTTACCAAAATAAAGACCAATATCTGGATTCAGCTTACTCATTGCATCGTCATTTTTCAGCGCATCATCTAAGGAAAATAGATTTCTATCATCTCTCGCTTGCAGGCTGCCACCTGCTACCAACAATAAGACAGTTGATACTGCCAATAGTATTGTTTTCAATTCCATTACCTCCCAATGCAAATATCCAAGCTATCCACACAGTAAAAAGCACACAGTCATAGCGGATAATAATCTAAACTACTACAGTAGCACAGATTTATTCGTGATTTTGAATCGTGGCTCCGCAAAAAACAAATTCTGCGATAATGTTTTGTCATTTTACTCGCACCGTAAAAGGTGAGTATAATTCGTCCAATACTGCTTTTAAGGGCACATCTGTGATTGAAGAACTGAAATTATTACTGATCAATGAGCTAAACTTGGAGGACATTTCTCCACAGGACATTGATCCTGCTGCGCCGTTATTTAAAGATGGCCTGGGACTCGACTCCATTGATGCATTAGAGCTCGCCGTCGTACTGGATAAAAAATACGGCATTAAAATCAAAGCGGATGATGAGCAGAACACCAATATTTTTGCCACCCTCGAATCTCTGGCGAGTTACACTTCTGACAACCGTAGCCGTTAGTGATGCATACCATTGATTTTACTCAGTAAAATTAAGCCAGTTCAACCGCTCCCGAAAACCCTATGCACATGTTTAGGCGAAAACCAGCGTGACTGCCAGCAGTGACTATTAAGGCCTGCGCACTGATCCCGGTTTATAACAATCACATGACGCTTGAAAAAGTCGTGTCCGATGTACAGCAATACATTGAGGATATCATTATCATCGATGATAGCAGCAATGATGGTACCGAGACGGTTGTCGACATACTGCATAACAGTGCTCCGGACAACATTCATATCGTTCATCAGGCGGTCAATACAGGTAAGGGTGCCGCGATTCAGGCTGGTCTTGAAATAGCCCATACCCGCGGCTTTACACACGCCTTACAGATTGATGCTGATGGCCAGCACGATATTAATGATATACCCCGCTTCCTGGAAATCGCTACGGCGTCACCGAGCAGCCTTATTCTCGGTGACCCAGTCTATGGTGATGACATTCCGGCTATCCGTAAACATGGGCGCAAACTAACCAAAGCCATGATTGCCCTGGAAACCGGTAGCCTGCAAATGCCTGATGCCATGTGCGGCTTCCGTATCTACCCTGTAGCAGAAACACGTAAACTGGGCAGGATGAGCCCACGCATGAGCTATGATCCCGAGGTCATGATATATGCATATTGGGCTGGCATACCTTTTAAAATAGTACCAACAAAAGTACGCTACCTGTCGGCAGAAGAAGGCGGTATTTCACATTTTCGTATGGTGCGGGACAACGTCCTCAATGTCTGGATTCATACACAACTGCTCCTGCAATCTCCCCTGCGATTGCTGCTGCGAGCAATGAAAACGGACCACTAATGAACGGCTGGCTTTCTCGCAGGGAACGCGGCTCTGCCCACCTGTTAAAAGTCATGATCTGGCTCTGTCAGCAACGCTTCCGCTGGCTGGTAAATTTGCTCACTTATCCGATAGCCGGTTATTTTTTTCTCATGGATCAATCATCACGCCGTGCTAGCCAGCAATATTTCAAGCGTGTCAAAGGCAGCTATCGATTTACTGATTACTATCGTCAATTGCTGTGCTTTTCATTCTCACTGTCAGATCGAGTCACTATCACTCAGGGCGAATCGAATCAATTCAAAGTGCATTCACAGGGCCGTGAGCATTTACGCGCTGAGCTGAAGAAAGGTAAGGGTTTTATTTTGCTAGGCTCACATCTTGGCAGCTTTGAGGCCAGCAAGCTGCTCGCCAGGGAAAGGATGGGGATGGATGTACATGTGGTCGCTCATTTCGCTGTGTCGATGAAGTTCCGTCAGGCACTGGATGCCGTTAACCCGACATTAATACCAAAATTTATTGACCCGATGAAACCGAATGCCATTTTTCAAATGAGGGATGTCATTGATCAAGGTGGAATACTGGCTATTTTAGGTGACCGTACCGGAATCGGTGACAAACAACTGCCAGTGGATTTTCTTGGCAAGCCAGCTACATTCCCCGCGGGTCCGTATTACCTGGCCTCAATTCTACACTGTCCGATACTGTGTTTCTTTGGCCTCAGGGTAGATCATTACAGTTACCATACCTACGCTATCAAACTTGCCGACCGCATTGAGCTGAAGCGTGGACAACGTGACGACCAGGCACAGCTATACGCACAACAATATGCCAACATACTCGCGGAGAAAGCTCGGCAATACCCCTATAACTGGTTCAATTTTTATAAATTCTGGGATCCGGCCAACGACCATGAGCGCTAGCATTACCCACGAAATACCCTTCCATGACGTAGACAGCCTGAACATTGTCTGGCATGGGCACTATTACAAATATTTTGAACTCGCGCGGACAGCACTGTACCGCTCAGTCAATTGTGATGTCGATGACATGGGTAAACTGGGTCATGCCTTTCCAGTCATCGAATCGCATTGCCGCTATACGGAGGCGCTCAAATACGGCCAGACAATCCTGATTTCAGCCAGCTTCAGCGAATGGGAATACTATATACTCATTCGCTATACCATCACCTGCCCAAAGGATGGACGACGCCTTGCCTATGGTCACACAAAACAGGCGGTCTGCACCCTGGAAGGCGAGTTACTCAAACAGGTACCCGAGTCGATAAAACATGTTATTCAGGGTTAATCTTCTTTTTTCTGTCTGGTTGGCAATACTCTCGCCAGCCCCGGCAGATGCCACAGAAACATTTGATGCCGTTCTGGAGCGCATGCAATTTACTGAAAACCAGCATTTTCGGTACCAGGAAACCCGGCACCTGGCTTTACTTACTCAACCCTGGATTGCAACAGGCGACATGTTTATTACGGCTGATGGCATGGTGATGGCACAGCAGTCACCTGCCTCCATACTCACAAAAATCACCAAAGACAAGCTGGAATACTTTGATACTGAAAATGATATCCAACGAACGATACCGCTAAAACAGGCCTTCGCTGTACCTGGCATGGCTCCTTTTTTACAGATGCTTTATCCTGGCGAACAACACAGCAGACTGGAAGAAAACTACCAGACCTCTTTTAGCCTGGAAAAAAATCGGTGGAAGCTTGTAATGGGCCCCAGACAGATAGACAAAAATAAAATCAGAGCCATGACTCTGTCTGGCTCACAGGGTAACGGGCCAGATTTCCTCAAACTGGAGTATACAGATGGTGACCAGACAGAATGGCAACTCTCCCTGCTTGCGCAAGGTCAGGATGTCGCGGACCGTCTGAAAAGAATACTCGACAGCATTAAAGAAACCAATGCCTTTGAGGACTAACCAGAACAGTCCACTCAGAGCGATCGGATTTGTTGTGGTCACATGTTGCCTTGTCGTCCTGGCACTCTGGACAACACAGCTGCGCACCAACATCGGCGATTTCTTTTTCCCTGGAGACAGTGCTGACAGCGGTTTTCTTGCCGGCCAGGTCCAGTCTGAAGAGTTTTCCCGGCGCTACCTGATTAGCATCACTCACAAAGGTATCACTGAAACAACAGCCACTGAATTTTCTGAAAAACTGATTCGACAGCTCGAAAAAATCCCTGACGTTCAGCGCATCTGGCGCACACAATTCAATGATGGTGACATGGGGCGCTTACTGGACAGCTACCAGGGGCAACACATCCATCTGTTTTCACTCAATCCCGAAAAAGACTTTCCGGCCCTGTTCTCAGCGGAAGGCATGACAACCCAGGCAGAGACATTAAAAGAGGCGCTGCTTGGCCCCGATCCAATGCTCGCCAAATCCATCCTTGAACACGACCCGATGTTACTGACACTCAACTGGCTCAGGAAAATCGGCAAACAGTTCAATCGCCCGGATAATACAGCTGGTTACACGTCATTTTTCCTTGAAACAGAAAGTTCCGGGCTAAATGCCATTGCGCAGACAGATATTCAGAACACTTTGCAGCAAGTTTTTACCCAACTCAACGATGATTATAACCAGGCTTTTTCTTTCGACACTGCCGGCGTGCCAGTATACGCCGTTAAAATCCGCAATCAGTCGATAGAAGACATCAGCCGTATCAGCACACTGTCAATGATAGCCGTAGCATTACTTTCATTACTGGTGTTTCGTTCCTGGCGCGCATTACTGTGTACGGCGTTGGTGCTCACCACAACTGTTGCTGTCGCCGTATTAATTACACAATTAATTTTTGGTCACATCCATGGACTCACATTAGCGTTGGGTACGACACTAGTGGGTGTATGCATCGATTATTTTATTCACAGCATGGTACACGCAGGCAACAAAACAGGCGTTCAACGAATACGCGCCATTCAACAGATCTGGCCAACATTAATGACCGGCGGCGCTACCACCATCATCGGTTACATTGCGCTAAGTATCAGCGGATTTCCTGGTCTGCAACAAGTTGCCGTATTCACCGGCAGCGGCATCATCACTGCACTGTTACTCTCCAGGTTTGCACTACCCGCTCTGATGGAGGTTTTTAACACCACTATTACGCCCGCCATCAATCTGCAAGGCCTGATCAAAATCGCTATGTTTACCGGACTACGTTACAGTGTATTTATCATCATTGGTATCACTGCAATTATTGGTATCCCTCGGATTCACTGGGGCAATGATCTCAACATGATGACGCCTGAAATTGAAAAACTAAAAGCAAAAGACATGGCTATCCGCTCACGCATGGCAAGCCTACAACCTGGCCGGTTTATTCTGATCGAAGGCTCTACCACCGAAGAGGCGCTACAAACCAGCGAAGCACTGTTGCCGACACTCAAACATTTGCAGGCACAGGGGAAGATTCAGACATTTTATCCGCCTCATCCCTGGCTTGCTTCGCAACAACTCCAGTCCAGAAATCAGCAGGCATGGGACGCCGGATTAACTCCAATAACCCGTCAACGCTGGCAAGATGCAGTCACCCGTACCGGCCTCAATGCTACAGCCCTGCCGCGCCTTAAAAACACCCCAGCCGCTTTTCTCGAACTTAACCAGGTACACAATTCACCTGCCTGGCAGTTACTCTCACGCCAGTTCATGTTACTGCCTGAAAAAACCACCATTGCCATCTGGCTCGGTGAACACAATCCGCAGGCAATCAGATCAGCACTTGAAAATATTCCCGATGTCCGTTACTTCAGCCAGAAAGACAGCATCAATCAACTCGCAACCAGCTACCGTCACAAAGCACAAACCATGCTAGCTGCGGGAATTATCGCTATTTTTATCATTTTGCTTATACGCTATCGATCCTTCACATCCGCGCTACGCGCTCTGCTACCAGCCACGCTTGCGGTGCTCTTGCTACTCGGCACCTGGGGTCTATCCGGCTCACCAATGGGCATGCTGCATTTAATCGGATTACTGCTGACTGCAGCGGTATGTGTCGATTATGGTATCTTTTTTATGGAAAATAAAAGCGACAATACTGCGCGCACCTTTCAGGCCATTACCGTTTCTGCACTAACGACTTCAGTAGCCTTCGCCTGTCTCGGCGCATCGGAAAACCCTGCTATGCATGCATTAGCGTGGACGGTAGCGCCTGGTGTATTGGCCGGCTTTCTACTTTGCCCCTTCGTGTTGCAAAAAAAAACATAAAAATCTCTGGTTAATTCTGAGCGCCACTGAACCCACGCCACCTTAAATAACCTATCAAGTCATTGCACCATCTATCGATATAGATTGACCTGAAATATACCCCGCTTTATCCGATACAAGAAAGTCAACCAGATCTGCAACTTCCTCAACCGTGCCTGGCCGTTTCATTGGCACAATGCGCTTAATATCCTCTTTTGAAAATTCAAGTTCATTCGTTTTTCCCTCAATCACACCAGGAGCCACACAATTTACAGTGATACCCCGGGAAGCCAGCTCAAGCGCCAATGATTTACTGGCACCGAACACTCCCGCTTTGGCGGCAGCATAATTACTCTGACCCCGATTTCCCTTAACCCCACTGACCGAAGTAATAGAGACAATCCGTCCCCAACGGGAGCTAATCATGGGCATCAGTAAACGCCTGGTGACGTGATAAAAACCGTGCAATGAAACATCAATCACATCATTCCAGGCTTTACTGTCCATACCGGCCATGGGCGCGTCCTTATAAATGCCTGCATTATTGACAAGTATTTGAATCGGGCCCGGTTCCAGTAACTGGCTGATTGCTTCCTGACACTGCGGCTCATCACGAACATCAAAGCAGACCATCTCAGCAGAGCCGCCATTTTCGGTGATTTCCGCGACCAGCTGCCTGGCTTTCTCAACAGAGTGATTGGCATGAACAACGGTATGGATCTGACAAGAAGCCAGCTTTCGACAGATAGCCGAACCGATATCACCACTACCGCCTGTTATCAACGCTCGTTTCATAAAATGTTATTAACCTGGATCCGCTATTCGTTTTGCTATTTTAACCGAGGTCTAAGGATACCTCTATTAATTAGGGTTTGCGTCTGAGTTCAAGGTGGATGTATTTTGAGAAACTCAGTGTATAAAGTATACATGAGCGTCGCAATTGTCATCCAACGCCGAAATCGGGCGAAAAGCCATATACTATATGGCTGCCGCTCTCGGACACTGGTCGAATTATTACTGGATCAGTTGAAATGAATACATTAGTATCACTTGTTGATTCACAGGCTCGCAATCAAACTCACAGATGGCTGTCAAGGGTTCCATTTAGGCTATGCGCATAACAGAATTTCTCGCTACCCCTTTGCGCATGTTGCTCACAGCCTATTGTTTTGCCCAGTTCGCAGCACAGGTTTTATGGCTTGGCCATTGGAAAATGCCTCGGCTAATGAAAAGCAGATCCGACAAAAAAAACGCGCGAAAAAAAGCATTGCAAGCAGCCCATATTCAGGTCTCCGCCTATTTAAAGACCCTCAGTTTTCTACATCTTGTCAAGTTTGAATTTGAAGGCCAGCCGCATGAATCAGCCTGCGTTGTTGTCGCCAATCATCCCAGCCTGCTAGATATTATTGTTTTTCTCAAGGATTTCCCAACGGCTATTTGTCTGTTTAAACCCGAATCTCTGGATAACCCGATACTGTCATCCTTTTTAAAAATTGGTGGCTATATCGAAGGAGTGGACGGTACGAGCTGTAGCAATAAACGCGTTATTGCATCAAGTTGCCAACGCCTGGCAGAAGGCCATCACGTGATTTTTTTCCCGGAGGGCACGCGCTCCTCCTCGGCGACCCGTATGCGTAAGTTTAGAACAACCGCTTTCCATACAGCTGTGAAATCTGGCTATCCATTACAACCCATCGCCATTCATTGTCAGCCATTATTTCTGGGTAAAAATCAGAAGTGGTCATCCTTCGGTCGTTACACAAATCGTATGACAATACGCTACTTACCTGTCATCAATATCAATGATCTTGCCGAAAATAAACGTAACGCTGCCGGCCTGCTGGAAGCCTCTCATGATCGCATCGCTAAAGCACTTGCAAACATGTCCGGCAAACCGTTTAATACAAAGGTCTGAAAAACAAGAAACCGGCTTTTAGCCGGTTTTTTTTATGGCGGAGAAGGAGGGATTCGAACCCTCGAAACGTTGCCGTTTACACACTTTCCAGGCGTGCGCCTTCGACCACTCGGCCACCTCTCCAATAAACTACTCAATCAATGATATTCGTTAAGCTTTTTTCTATAGCTCCAATCCGATTCATCGAAACACTCAGGAATACAGCTATTTCACAACTTTCAGGACTGGCTTGCCTGGTTTGCCTGGTTTGTTTTCCGCACCAGAAGTCGCATCAGGTGGCCCGGGAGTATCTTTTGGCTCATCTTCTGTAAACATCATACCCTTGCCATTTTCCTTGCCATAAATAGCCAGGACGGCCTGTACCGGGATGGAGATCAGCTCAGAAACACCAGAAAACCGCGCATTGAAAGCCACTTCGGTATTACCCAGCTGCAAACTCTCTACAGCCCCCGGGGCAATGTTAAGAATGATCTTACCATCCTGAACAAACTTTGTAGGAACAAACACGGCTTCTGCCTCAGCATCGACAAGTATATGGGGCGTCATATCGTTATCGATAATCCATTCATGGATTGCCCGTAATAAATAAGGTTTATTCGATGTCATATTTCAGCTAAACCTGCCGACGTTAGGGCCGCATTTCCAGTTCTATTTCGGTTAAACTGGCTATAAATGATTCTCTGGCAAAGAGTCTTTCAGCATATTCCATCACAGGTGCTGCCTGCTCAGGCAGTTCCACTTTAAAATGTTTTAAGCGCCATAGTATCGGGGCAATGCTCGCATCTACCAGGGTGAAATCATCGCTAAGAAAAAATGGCTTTGCTGCAAATACCTCCGCACTGGATGCAAGGCTATCACGCAGCATCTTTCTCGCTTTGGCAGCACTTTTCTCACTGCCCGACTCAATCTCTTCCATTAAGCTATACCAGTCTGTTTCTATTCGGTATAAAGCCAGACGACTACGTGCACGTGATACGGGATCAACCGGCATTAATGGCGGATGTGGAAATCGTTCATCAAGGTATTCCATAATCACTCGGGAATCATACAAAACCAACTCCCGGTCCACTAACGTTGGCACTGTCTGATAGGGGTTTAGGTCAATCAAATCTTCAGGCTTATCGTTTGCCTCAACATCAGTTATCTCAACAGTCACTCCCTTTTCAGCAAGGACAATTCTCACCCGATGACTCTGCGGACAAACCGGGTCTGAGAACATGGTCATCACCGAGCGGCGATTGGCAATTACAGCCATTATTTTCTCCTGTCTTTAAACAGATAAACCGGTGATACCACAGCTGGATATCCCCGGTTATTTGTTGTTACAAAATTAATGTATATCTTTCCAGTATTCTTTTTTCAACAGATAAGTAATAACAAAGAGCACCAGTAAAAATAGTATGACTTTTATACCAAGCGCCTGCCTTTCTAACTTCATCGGCTCGCCCATATAGTCAAGGAAGTTAACCAAATCTCGAATGGTCCGATCATATTCAATGGGACTCTGAGAACCGGCTTCAACCAGTTCAAGAGATTCCAGCACTTTATGTTCATGCCCTTCATGATCAACTTCTGTTCTGAAAATCGGTTCCTGCCATCCCTGTAATTCCCAGAGAACATGTGGCATACCGACTTTATTGAACTTGGCGTTGTTCACACCAAAAGGTCGAGATGGGTCAAGATAAAATGCCTTCAGGTAAGTGTATAACCAGTCAGTTCCTCGTACACGGGCGACGAGAGTCAAATCAGGCGGTGTAGCACCAAACCACCTTTTTACATCGCTGTCTGGCACGGCAATAGTCATATGACTACCAATTTTCTCACCAGTAAACATCAGGTTTTCAATGACATCTTCCTCAGCAATACCTAGATCAGTGACCAGGCGACTGTAACGCTGATACTTGGCCGAATGACAACTCAGACAATAATTAACAAAGGTTTTGGCGCCACGCTGTAAAGATGACTTGTTAGCTCTGTCTATATTTGCATGCTCATCGGGATACCCGCCCCCACTCGAGGCAGATACAGATGAAGCAGCAAGAATCAATGCGACTGTTAAAATGTAGTGTTTAATCATGATGTCACCCTTTCAGGTACAGGCTTCGAACTATCCAGTTTTGAGTAAATAGGCATCAACAGGAAAAAAGCAAAATAAACGGCTGTACCAATTTGCGCCATGACTATTTTCGGTCCTGTCGTTGACTGCGTACCCAGCCAGCCGAGCACAAAGAAGGAGATAACAAACAGCATCAGCATGAATTTGAATATCGGACCACGGTAGCGAATAGACTTGGCAGGACTACGATCCAGCCAGGGAAGGAAGAATAAAATCACCACCGATGCACCCATTAAAAGAACACCCAGGAACTTGGCACTCAACGGACCGATATCGATTGTCACCGCTCTGAGGATTGCGTAAAACGGCGTGAAATACCAGACTGGCGCAATGTGTTCCGGTGTTTTCAGTGGGTTAGCTGGTTCAAAGTTTGGACCTTCCAGGAAGTAACCACCGCCAGCAGGAATAAAGAAGACAACGATCGAGAAGAAAATCAAAAACACCACGACCCCGACAATGTCCTTTACGGTGTAATACGGGTGGAATGGAATACCGTCTTTCGGGATGCCATTTTCATCTTTCACTTTCTTTATTTCAACCCCATCAGGGTTGTTGGAACCCACCTCATGCAGTGCCAGAATATGCACCACAACCAGCATAATCAATGCGAGCGGCACGGCAATAACGTGGAAGGCAAAGAAACGATTCAAGGTGGCATCCGCAATAACGTAATCACCGCGAATCCATAATGACAAATCATCACCTATAACAGGGATAGCCCCGAACAATGAGATAATGACCTGAGCACCCCAGTAAGACATTTGCCCCCAGGGTAACAGGTAACCAAAGAAAGCTTCGGCCATTAAACAGAGGAAAATCAGCATCCCAAAAATCCAGAGGAGTTCTCTCGGCCCTCGGTATGACCCATAGAGTAGCGCACGGAACATATGCAGATAGACAACAACAAAGAACGCCGAAGCACCCGTTGAATGCATATACCGGATTAACCATCCCCAGTTGACATCACGCATGATGTATTCAACAGAAGCGAAAGCAGCACCTGCATCTGGCTTATAGTTCATGGTCAATACGATGCCCGTCACTATCTGAATCACCAGAACCAATAGCGCTAATGAGCCAAAGAAGTACCAGAAATTAAAGTTTTTTGGCGCGTAGTACTTAGCCAGATGCTCATCCCACATTTTCGTTAATGGGAAACGTGCATCAACCCAGTCGCGCATGCTAACCAGCATATTCATCAGGTTGCTCCTTCGTTACTGTCATCACCAATAAGTAATAGTGAGTTACCGATATATTTGTGTGGTGGAACTTCCAGATTCAACGGTGCAGGGACGCCCAGAAAAACACGTCCCGACAGGTCAAAGCGAGAACCGTGACAAGGACAGAAAAAGCCACCCTTCCACTCGGAGTCATAAGGCTGAGGCTGAGCTTCAGGCGCGAAGCTGGGTGAACACCCCAGATGCGTGCAGATACCGACCAGGACCAGCATCTCTTCTTTGATTGATCGATGAGTATTCTGCGCGTATTCCGGTTGCTGTGCCTCAACGGAGTCAGGATCACGCAAACGGTCGTTGAGCTTTGGTAAGGCTGCCAGCATCTCTTCTGAACGTTTCACCATCCAGACAGGCTTACCACGCCACTCAACACGAATCATCTGGCCTAACTCAAGCTTACTGAAATCAGCTTCAACCGGTGCGCCAGCCGCTTTAGCTCGCTCACTGGGCATCATTGATGACACAAAAGGAACCGCAGTAAAAACTGCCCCTACACCACCTACAACGGTCGCCGCGGCCGTCAAAAAACGGCGCTTACTGGTATCCACACCTTCGCCACTCATTCATTGATCTCCAATAAGGTCAGAACACGCCTGACGGGTTGAAAAGCACACCCGATTTCAGACATATAAAGATAGAATATTCTGAATATAATACTTACGTAAAGCGCCGCATAGAATGTAGGAACTGAGCTATAAGGTCAAGTGCTATGGCGCTAATTTACAGGAAAACTGAGCATTTTTTGGCCTAAACTCACCGATAATGGATAATGCTGCCTTAAACTGGGTTTTCAATTTCAATATATTGGTGATCGACAGCGAATTGCCCGGCCAGTTGCTTCCCCAACGCCTGAACACCGAAACGCTCGGTTGCGTGATGGCCGGCAGCAAAATAGTGAATTCCACACTCTCTCGCAACATGCACTGTTTGCTCAGAAATCTCCCCACTGATAAAGGCATCCAGGCCAAGGTCAGCAGCCGCTTCTATATATGATTGCGCCGCACCGGTACACCATCCAATGCGGGAAATCTTTTCTGGTCCAGATGAAATCACCAGAGGCTCTCGATTGACAGCCTGGCTAATTTTTTTTGTCAGCTGAGTCACCGTCGATACGTCACTCAGCTCACCATAGCAGGCGATTTCAGGACCGCCGCCATAACCAAACACGCCTTGCTGTTGCAGGCCCAACAACTGAGCAAGGCACGCGTTATTCCCTAGCGTCGAGTGTGCATCCAGGGGTAAATGATAGGCTAGCAGACTGATATTGTTGCATAACAGGGTTTTTATCCGTTGGCGACGCAACCCAGTGAGGACTAATGCCTCGCCTTTCCAGAAATACCCATGATGCACCAATAGCAAATCAGCCTGCGCTTTTACTGCCGCATCGACCAACGCCTGGCTGGCAGTGACGCCACTCACAATCGTCTTAACGCTGGATGCCCCTTCAACCTGCAAACCATTGGGGCAATAATCCTGAAATGAATTTATGGATAACAACTCATTACAATACCCAACGATCTCGTTCAAAATTGCCATACTCACCTCTCGCATTCACCACTTGAAGACAAGAATATAGCCGAACAACTCCCGAAACCACAGTAGCAATGATAATATTCACTTCAAGATAACAGGAAATACTGATGAAATTACCTTCTACAGCTGCATTCATTTTACAATCCATTGGCATTGGAGCACTTGCTGTGACTGCCCTGTGGCTTGTTAAACCGGAATGGGTCATTGCTCGAGCCTCTGTCGCCGAAACGCCCCTGCTCCAATCTCCAGTAGATACGAAGATGCTTTCAGTGTCTGCTCATGCGCCTGCCTCGTACGCTGACGCTGTTGAGCCAGCCGCCAGAGCGGTGGTAAATATTTATACGGCAAAAATCATTACCCGCTACCAAAACCCGCTCATGGAGGATCCTGTTTTACGCCATTTTTTTGGGCATCAGGCAAAACCAAAAAAAGAAGTCCAGAGCAGCCTTGGTTCTGGCGTGATTGTGTCGAACGAAGGCTATGTGCTGACCAATAACCACATCATCGCAGGTGCCGACGAAATACAAATATTACTCAACGATGGTCGCCGCGCTCTGGCAACAGTAGTAGGTGCGGATAAAGATACTGACCTCGCTGTACTGCATATTACAATGGACAATCTGCCCGTATTACCCATGGGTGATAGTCAAAACGTTCGAGTCGGTGATATAGCGCTGGCGATAGGTAATCCATTTGGCGTGGGTCAGACCGTGACACTGGGGATCGTGAGTGCAACAGGGAGGAACCACCTGGGCATCAGCCGCTACGAAGACTTCATTCAGACCGATGCAGCCATCAATCCAGGAAATTCTGGAGGTGCTCTCATCAATGCCCGTGGGGAGTTAATTGGCATTAACTCTGCCATCTACAGCAAATCAGGTGGCTCTCAAGGTATCGGGTTCTCAATCCCTGTTGCTCTGGCGCAACATGTCATGACTCAGCTAATTGAGCAAGGCCATGTTCAACGTGGCTGGATAGGGATTGAGGCGCAGGATATTACGTCAGCGCTGGCTCAGTCATTTGGCCTGAAGGACACCATTGGAATGCTTATCGCCGGCGTACTGCGAACCGGACCAGCAGACAAAGGCGGCATCAAACCTGGCGACGTCATCAAGACAATTAGCGGAAAAAGGGTAGAAGGCGCAAGCGATGCCATTTATTTTATTGCTCAGAAAGGCCCCGGGATTGAGTTAGTCATTACAGGCCTGCGCAATGGCAAGCCTTTTTCGACTCAAGTGACAACCACCGTACGCCCTGAACCGCGTCTTCAGCGCTAAAAAAAATGGCCATTGACTGCAGATCAGTCTATTTTCAGTGCAACAGCTAATGGCTCGAACTCGTCTTCTTCTTGCTAATGAATTTTTCGATCATTTCACTGGTAATGGGACCCACCTGCCGAGCCACTGCTTCTCCTTCTGGTGATATGATGTAAGTCGTAGGCAAGCCCGGAACGGCGCCCAGCGGTGATTCGACCAGGGGTTCAGACCTTAATATCGGATACGAAATAAACATTGAATCGGTAAACTCAACCAGCTGTTCCAGCCCAATATCTTCAGCGTTAATCCCCAACACGACGGCATCCTTATCCTTGTGTTCATCATGAAATTTAATCATATCGGGAATTTCTTCCAGACAGGGCGGGCACCAGGTTGCCCAATAATTTACAATCACCCATTTGCCTTTGTAATCTGCCAATGAGACCGTTTTACCTTCCAGATCAGGTAGACTGTAGTCAATTGCCTCTGCCGAGGCCGTGAATGAACCCGTGATTATGAGCAGGCATAATAAAGAACGGATGGTGGTCAGCATGGTCTTCCCCTTCAGCTTTAGATAAATACATTGAAAATTTGTTTAATTTCGACTATCTGAGTCTTCCAATGTTCCCGACGCAGCGAAAACACAGTATTCTAAACGCATGTTTTCGGACACATGACGAATAGTAACCAACTTATCCCCTGTATAGCCAGACCAGGAAGAGGCTGAATAATGACTATCATCCGGCAATCCGACCTCATCGATTCAATACGTAGTGCATTGCAGTTTATTTCCTATTATCACCCACAGGATTTTATACAGGCAATGCACACAGCCTGGAAAACTGAACAGTCCAGGGCCGCTAAAGACGCGATTGCTCAAATCCTGGTTAATTCCAGGATGTGTGCTGAAGGCCACCGCCCTCTTTGCCAGGATACGGGTATCGTCATTGTCTATCTCGACATCGGCATGGAGATTCACTGGCAAGGCGATATGAGCGTAGAAGACATGGTGAACGAAGGCGTTCGCCAGGCCTATGCGGACGAAAACAACCCACTGCGAGCGTCGATAGTCGACGACCCTGCGGGTAAACGAACCAACACCGGCGATAACACCCCGGCTGTCATCCAGATGAAAGTGGTGCCCGGTAACACGCTCTCAATCACCGTCGCCGCAAAAGGTGGTGGCTCTGAAAACAAGGCAAAATTTACCGTTTTAAACCCCAGCGATTGCGTCAGTGACTGGGTAATCGATCAGGTAACCCAGATGGGTGCAGGCTGGTGCCCTCCCGGCGTTTTAGGTATCGGGATTGGTGGAACTGCTGAAAAAGCCATGCAACTGGCCAAAGAATCATTGATGGAGCCTATTAACATTCAGGCGTTACTGGAGCGAAAACCGGTAACATTTGTTGAAGAACTTCGGCTGGATCTCTACCATAAGCTAAATGCTTTAGGCATCGGCGCTCAGGGTCTGGGGGGGCTAGTCACCGTTCTTGATATAAAAATAAAAGATTACCCCACTCACGCGGCATCAAAACCAGTTGCCATTATTCCCAACTGTGCCGCAACCCGGCATGTTCATATTGAGCTAGATGGCAGTGGCCCAGCTTATCCGGAGCCACCAGCACTTGATGACTGGCCGGACATAAGCTGGGATCCCTCCTCTTCTCGTCGCGTAAACCTTGATGAAATTAACCGAGAAACCATTGCAACATGGCAATCAGGTGAAACCTTGCTTCTCAGCGGTAAAATCCTCACCGGTCGAGATGCAGCTCATAAGCGCATTGTAGAGACTTTGGACCGAGGAGATGCATTACCGGCAGGCCTGAACTTTCACAACCGATTTATTTACTATGTAGGTCCAGTTGATCCAGTCAATGGCGAAGCTGTCGGCCCGGCCGGCCCAACGACTGCGACACGGATGGACAAATACACTGACGCCCTGCTCGAGCAGACAGGTCTTATCGGGATGATTGGAAAAGCAGAACGAGGCGCTGCTACCATTGAGTCGATTCGACAACATAAAGCCGTCTACCTGATAGCAACGGGCGGAGCCGCCTACCTGGTATCCAAAGCCATTACGAAATCACAGGTCGTAGCCTATCCAGAGCTCGGAATGGAGGCTATTTATGAGTTTGAAATCAAAGATATGCCAGTTACTGTTGCAGTAGATTCTATGGGTGACTCTGTCCATACCTCAGGCCCAGAGAAATGGCGCAGACAAATTGCAGGCATTCATATTATCTAGTTAATTCAACTCCATTTAATCGGATATCCAGTTTATTATCTCGTGGTCGATAATAAAGAAATACCCCGATGAACATGGATAGACACGACGAAAAATGGGTCAACTCAACCTTACAGTACCGGCACAATCCAAACAGGATGGAAAAGCGAGTATTTCAGTTAGAGAACTGGAAAGCTGGCTAGATAATTTACCTCAGGTCAATCTTGTTAGCGCATTCGTCGAAATCAATGAAAAGCTACACCAGCTAAACAGGCAATCGTTCCCCGCCCAACAACGCATGGAATTACAATCGGCAATAGCACGTAGTACCTACAACCTCAAACACTACCTTCAACCCAGCGACTACAAAAAAAACCCTGATCTAAAAAATCAGGTTCGCCAGAACGCCCAGGAAACAACTTTTACCTACAAGATAATTGCCCTCGATATTGAAAAAAACCCACCCAGACTTGGCCATAAAAAATTCCTCCAACAGGCCCTGGTCAGCGCCCTGGAAGCGCTGACTGAATACAGTCTGTTTTACTATAACGACTATCAAAAACTACCCGCTCAGCTTTGGAATGAAGCAACAATTATCTATCGTTACGCACAGAATAATATGCTGGAGCTCGACGCTACGCACGCTAAATCTGGCAGCAGCATCTCTTTGAATCAGGCATACCAAACGTTCGCAATTTTAAAATTATCCGACCCTTATCAAATCCAGCCAGGAAGTATCTGGGCTTTACACGAATACCTGAAGACATTGCCTGTCAAAACATTACTCATGAATTCGGGTGATACTTTACAAGCGAATCAATCACCCATCACCATCAGTAAGAGCACTTCGATAAGCGAGTACGATTTATTGATAAACGTTAGCCCACTCTACGAACAAATAGAAGCTGACATCCACTCCTTGACAAAAAACATACCCAGTGAATTACATGACATTCTAAAACTGGCCAGTAGTGGCGTACTAAAACATACTTTAAAACGCGCACTATCGAGCCTTTCAAATCAGATTGAACGGAAAAGCGATCGGATACAGACTCATCAACGCTTTGAAATCGCGGTCGGCCTGGCAGCTTGTTGCCATCTAATGACAAGCAAGCCGGATCTAGATAATGATCCTGACAATGACGACCTAATACTGTCATCTCAGGAATCAAGCAGCGTAGCGCAGGCACAATATGCTGCACATGCCTGCACAAGCATCAACCGGAATGCAGGTGGACTCGCACTGAGGTTTGAAAATAAGCATCATCTACCCATTCAAGTGGGTCAAATCATTGGTATTCACAAGCCAGGAAATAATAATGAAAACTGGGTAATCGGTGTCTGCCGATGGATGACTGAACAGACAAGCCAACGTAGTATTGATCTCGGTATCCAGTACCTTACTCAGAAGGCGATGCCTGCATCACTGAATCAAGGCAATACTTCAAAGCAAAAACCACCTGCACTTGCCTCGCTACAGAAACAGGGCAACCAACAGATTGCAACGCTTATCACACCCGCCGGATTTTATAAAGAAAACCGCGGCCTGGAATTATGTCTAGATGACCAAAGTTTGCCAATTTCCTGTCTACAGCTAATCGAATCCACATCATTATTTGAACGCTTTATTTATAAATCTGCCAGTAAAATTGCAACCATGAACACGCAGCAATTATCTGACCCACCACAAAACCGACAACAAACAAAAGCACCTGCTGAGGTCGAGTCAAAATAAACAGGCATTGCTATGGATAAGCTGAGGTTTTAGATTACACTACCCACATGCAAATTCCTGATAACTGGCACCCCTCGAGCAATTGCCTTAAAAATCGTGTCATCCTGATAACCGGCGCTGCTAATGGCATTGGCGCTGCCACTGCAAAAGCCTGTGCAGCTCAAGGTGCAACCGTCATATTGCTTGATCTCAACATTCGCGCACTAGAACAAGTTTATGATCAAATAGAAAGCGCTGGCCACCCGCAAGCCGCTATCTATCCACTGAACCTGGAAGGTGCTACTGAGCAGGATTATCTAACACTGGCAGAAACCATCGAAACAGAATTTGGCCGCCTTGATGGGCTAGTCCACAATGCCGCCATGCTAGGTGCATTAATTCCGGTAGCTCATTTTTCCAATGAATTATGGCATAAGATTATTCAGGTTAATCTCAATGCACCCTTCACCCTGACACACGCTTGCCTGCCTCTCATGATTAAAACCGGGGATGCATCGATTATATTCAGCAGCGACC
>JAZGER010000052.1:0-7059 GCA_036478835.1 Gammaproteobacteria bacterium
CATCATCCAGAATCATATTTGGCATGCCGCCATCTGGCCAGGTCAACGCCTGCTCGGTACACCACCAGTATTCCTCAATGGTTTCGCCTTTCCAGGCATAAATCGGGATGCCCTTTTCAGCGATTGCAGCCGCCGCGTGGTCCTGAGTAGAAAAAATATTACAGGACGCCCAGCGCAAATCAGCGCCAAGGTCCACCAGGGTTTCCATAAGGACCGCCGTCTGAATAGTCATATGCAGGCTGCCCGTAATGCGCGCACCTTTGAGAGGCGACTTACCCCGGTACTCCTCGCGCAGCGCCATCAGCCCCGGCATTTCACTCTCTGCGATTAAAATTTCCTTGCGACCCCAGTCAGCAAGACTGATGTCGGCAATTTTATAGTCCAGGTTGGATTCAAGAACGGCATTCATGGCTCATCTCCTTAGATTTATCGTTCATAAAAAGACGAGCGCCGTTGTCAAGATATAGCTCCAAGCCTGACGGGATCCCGCTGCAGCGCTCCTTGGAGTATGAGCGTATTGTAGCCATAAGCTTATGAATATCAACTGTGGACATGCTCAACGTCTTTATCCATATCACTGTTGGTGCCAGTTTTCCACGAATCTATATTCAGCCAGCTGCCTACCTTTCTTTTAAAACTGTAGTTATCGTCTACTAACAACAGGGTTTTCGTAACTGGGGTATTCAGATACAGCTTAAGCCTCACAAGTATTCTGATAAATGAATGCGCTTTTTTGAAAGAGTTTTGAGCTTGAGTCTCGAACAACAGCCAACTTCTAGCCGGTCCCTTTACGCCCTTTCGTTTCAGAGCCTGCCAGGGACCTGGCTAGTGGATTGTTTACGAAACAAGAAGATATAAAGAGCTATAGTAGATAAAAACTTCTATTGACTCCATAATTAAACGGGATTATAGTCCCGTTTAATTATGGAGCAATTCAAAACAATTCTGGCGCAAGCTGTTATCCGCATTCTGAAACCGTTGATTCGGGTGTTGATCCGCAATGACGTGTCTCATGGTGAATTCGCTGAATATATCAAGCAGGCATACATTGATGTAGCGTATAAGCATTTTGTTATTCCAGGACGGAAAATGACGTATTCGCGGGTGTCTATTCTCACCGGCCTTAATCGAAAAGAAGTTGTTCGTCTTTCTGCCAGCGAGGCAGGCCATGTGAGAGCCAGAAAAGGGACAACAAACCGGGCAATGCGTGTCGTGTCAGGCTGGTTGCATGATGAGGATTTTCAGTCTGATGATGGACAACCGAGGGTTCTATCAATTAAGGGCGAAGGGGCCAATTTCGATACATTGGTGATGCGCTACAGCGGAGATATTACCGCGCGTGCCGTATTGGATGAGCTGGAACGTGTCGGTGTTGCGCGTTTTTCATTTGGCGACCAAAGTGTCGAATTATTACAACAAGCGTATATCCCGCGACAGGGTGAGCCAGAACAGATGGATGTTTTGTCCATCTGTGTCTCCGATTTACTGGAAACAGCCGTGCATAATTTGGATTCCGATGAGCCGCATTTCCAGCGGCAGTTAATTCATAAAGAGATACCAGAAGATCTGGCTAGAGAATTCAAGACCTATAGTCAAAAGAAATCCATCGCATTATTGAATGACCTGAATCGATGGATTACAAAAAAAGCAGATGGGAGTAGCTCCGAGACCCAGCGGTTAAGCCGTGTCGGTGTCGGAATTTATTATTTTGAAGACGCAGTACCAGAAGATGCAGTACCACAAAAGGAGAAAGAAAAATGAACAGTAAAATTATTTACAGCAAGACAGGGTTTCTAAAATCCTGTGTGCTTGTTTTTGCCGTCATGTTACAGGCTTGCGGAGGCAGCAGCAGTGGTGGAGGCGATAGTGCCACCGGGCCAGGCGATATTATTGGTACCGGTATTCGAGGGACAGCTGCTGTAGGGGCTGCATTGGCAAATGCAGAAATTACCGTTAAATCGACAACCGGAGAAGTCAAAGTTGGTACTACAGCTGCCGATGGCAAGTTCCAGGTTGATGATCTACAGGGAACCGGGCCTTATCTGTTACGCGCAGCAAAAGGCAACAGTGCGTTCCTGTACAGCATTGCTCACAAGGGAGCGGATAATCTGATTACGCGCAATATTCATCCCTATACCGATCTGATTATCAGGAACTGGTTTGCACGCGAAGGGCGGGATATTGACACGGCCTTTGCCGGGACGACAGCGATAAACCAGATGCCGAACCAGACGCAAATTGACCAGATTAAGACTGAAATCCAGGGTATTGTCGCTCAGCTACTGGAAAGAAACAGCGTCACTGGTGCGGATCTGTTGAGTTCACCGTTTGATACTAACAACAACGGTTTTGACGCCTTTCTGGATCAGTCACCCGTCACTATCATTAACAACCAGATCACCGTGATCTTTATCGATCCGGTCACCACTGTTCAAAATACGGTTATCAATAATATTGCATTAAATACCGACTTTACTGTGACGCAGGATACGCCACCGACAGTACCGAAAAACATTAGCGCAGCGGCCGTCAATGCCACAGAACTCCGAGTCACCTGGGAAGCTTCATCAGATGATAAAGGTGTTGCCGGATACAATGTCTATCGTGATGGAAACCTGGCTGCCACCACGCCGCATCTTTCATTCACCGATGCCGGCCTGGTCGCAGGCACGCAATACAGCTATGAAGTAGAAGCCATCGATAGTCGTCAACATGTATCGGCCCGTTCCGTCGCCTCTACTCCTGTCTCAGTGGGTAGTGACAATACCGATACAACGCCGCCCGCCGAACCAGCAGTAGGCAGCGCGACAGCAACAGATCAAAGCATTACGGTAACCTGGACAGCACCTGCAGACAACGATGTGGTCGGCTACCGTGTATTCAGAGGCGCAGTGGGTAATGTAACGACCGAAGTGGCAAACGTTTCGGCCGTGACCTACACGGATGCCAGTCTGGCTGCGGCAACAGAATTCTGTTACCGCATCGAAGCCTATGATGCTGCCGACAACCGTTCACCAAAAAGTAATGAAGCCTGTGCAACTACTGCTGGTGTAGCTGCTGTATCCAGCCTGACATTATCTGCAGATACGTTTGCGGTAAATGAAGCTGCTGGCAGTATTGGTATTGTTGTGAATCGCACAGGTGACCTGTCACAGCCTGCCAGTGTCGATTACAAGGTTGAAAACGGTACTGCCACTGATGGCCAGGATTTCAATGCCATTACCGGTACCCTGAACTGGGCAGCGACCGATATTGCAGCGAAAACCATCACAGTGCAGATTCTGTCCGATAGTGCCAGCGAAGGTAACGAAACTGTACAGATCACCCTGCTGAATCCTGTCAATGCGACGCTTGGCACTAGCGTGGCCACGCTGACGATTACGGACTCAACTGCGGTGGCCTGTACGGCAGCAAACAGTTTTGTTCTTTCGGAAAGCAATGTCGATGCTGATACCGTTCTGGATCTACCTTGTTATCTGGCGCCGAATGGCTTGAGTGTCAATAATCCAGCCAGGCTAACCATTAATCCGGGTGTGCAACTACGGTTTGCAGCGGGACAGGAGTTGCTTATAAATGATAGGGGTAGTCTAAATGCTGTGGGTACGGCGACTGCGCCAATTATAATAGGAAGTAGCAACCCAACGCCAGGTTTCTGGAAAGGCATTCTGTTCAGCCAATCTAATAGTAGTGCGAGCCATCTGGAATTCACCACCGTTGAATACGGGCAAACAAATCTGTCAATAGAAATATCTAGGCTCGGTTCTGCAGGTGTTTCATTGAAGGATGTAACTTTACGCAATGGAAGCGAGCGAGGTATGTACATTAAAACTAGCCCAGCTTCTCAGGCGGTAACTATTACAGAATTTAAGAATGTAACAATTACAGGAAATGGGCTGCCAGTTGAATTGCCAGATAATATGGTTGGAGTGCTTGGTACTGATAGTCATTATTCCGGGAATATTGATGATCGTATTTATATATTTCAAGAGGGAATTAAAATTCAACAAGCCTGGAAGAAACTTGATGTGCCATATTTTATGGCGACACAGGATGCTATCTATACAATAACAGATTCCCTGTCAATTGAACCGGGTGGAATACTTGAGTTTAATTCAGGGGCTGGGCTGAGGATTGAGAGAGCTGGTTCGCTAAAAGCTATTGGTACTCCCAGTGACAATATTATTTTGACAGGAAGCACTCAATCAAAGGGCTATTGGAATGGGGTTGAGTTTTTTCGTTCAAATAGTGTTGATAACCAACTGGATTATGTAATGATTGAGTATGCTCAGAGTAACCTTGAAATTACAGGGCATCCTTTAGGTATTGCCAGAATCAGTATTAAAAATACCACGTTACAAAATGCAGCCGTTCATGGAATTCTGTTTGATGTAGCCGAAGCCGAGTATCTTCATGAGGATTCTAAATTTGAGAATCTAACTGTTACTGGAAACCAGATTCCTGTCGAGATACAAGATTTTCTGGTGGGTATTCTGAATCCTGATAGTACATTTGTTGGGAACGCGGATGATCGGATTCATATAGTGAATCAAGCTCAGCGAGCAATAACAACCAGCCAGATTTGGGCTAAGCTGGATGTCCCTTACTTTTTCAGTAAAGAAAATACATTTTATATGATTGATTCATTTGTAACCATACAGCCAGGTGTGACTCTAATATTTAATGCGAAATCTCGATGGGCTGTGGATTCTAATGGATTTCTTAATGCGAGAGGCACTGCAAGTGAGCCCATTGTTTTTACCGGACAGCAGGATATACCTGGTTACTGGGCAGGGATCCATTTTGGCCGGTCAAATAATGTTAACAATCAATTTGACCATGTGGTTATTGAATATGGCGGTTCTACTAATTCGCAGCCAGGAAACAATAATACATCTGGGAATATTACTATGGACTGTTTTCTTTCCTCAAATGCTGCCTTTGTAAGTATTACAAATAGCACGCTGAAGGATAGTGGAGGCTGGGGTATATACAGGAGAGATACTTTAAACTGTCATCTTACGCAAACAAATAATACCTTTAGTAATAATTTCAAGGGTGATGTAAACCAGTAATCAATGGGCTTCTGGCCTGAATTCCAGGTCGGAGTTTTGAGCTTTGTCACAGTGACATTGAGTAAGCGGGCAGATTGATAGCATGCTTAACCTTTTATAATCGGAGAGAGATATGAACAAAACAAGATGTAAATTCAGTTTAACCGCCATACTGCTACCCAGTACGCTGATCTTAACAGCCTGTGGTGGCAGTGGAAATGGCACTGGCACTGGAAATACTGGAGGCGTCCCCACCAACTATACTGTGACTGCAACTGCCAGCGTCAATGGCAGCATTAGTCCCAGCAATGTTACTGTCATTAGTGGCAATACTGCCAGTTTCATGGTCACACCTAATAGCGGTTTCGGCTTCGATAGTATTAGTGGTTGTGGTGGTTCACTTTTAGGAAATACTTACATTACAGCGAATGTCAGTACGGACTGTGTTGTCAGTGTCAGCTTTAAACCACTGACTCCTTCCGCAGGTGCTGCAAGTTGGAAAACCTCACAATTGTTGGAGACCAATAATGCTGGTGATGCGCGTTCCCCGACGATTTCCATCGGCCCTTCGGGCATCGCTTTGGCTGTGTGGTACCAATACGATGGTACTCGTGACAATATTTGGGCCAATCGTTATACGCCAGCTGATGGTTGGGGAACTGCTGAGCTGATCGAAACTAGCGATGTCAGGTATGCGTTCAATACGCAAATTGCTATAGACGCTTCGGGTAATGCTTTAGCTATATGGCAACAAGGAGATACCGTCGAAAAAATGAATATTTGGACCAACCGCTATACGCTGGCAGGTGGCTGGGGTATAGCACAACTAATCGAAACCGACGATATTGGGACAGCAAGCAGTCCGCAAATTGCCGTCGATTCTTCAGGCAACGCTCTGGCCATATGGGGTCAGTCTGATGGAGCCAAGCTATACAGTATATGGGCTAATCACTTTACTCCATCAGGAGGCTGGGGTGCAGCCGAGTTGGTCGAAGACAGTAACGAGAATGCGGCTTTCCCGCAAATTACGATCGACTCTTTGGGTAATGCCCTGGCCGTATGGCAGCAAGGCGCCGGTATCAGTAAATACAATATTTGGGCCAACCGCTTTACATTGGCCAATGGCTGGGGTGCAGCTGAACTGATTGAAGCTAATGGTGGGAGCGCTGGCTTCCCGCAAATTACCATCGATCCAGTAGGTAATGCTCTGGCCATTTGGATGGAGTTTAACTCTTCCGGTCAAAATAACATCTGGGTCAACCGTTATACTCCGGTCGGCGGTTGGGCTAGCTCCGAACTAATAGAAAATGGTAGTGGGAGTGCGGACTTCCCGCAAATTACTGTCGATCCTTCAGGTAATGCAATCGCTGTGTGGCAACAATCTGATGGTACCCGAATTAATATTTGGGCTAGGCGCTATACTCTGGTTGATGGCTGGGGCACAGCCGAGTTGATTGAAACTGACGATGCTGGGGATGCACGCTTTGCGCAAATAGCTATCGACCCATCAGGAAACGGATTGGTCGCGTGGATGCAGTCTGGCTTCATCTGGGCTAACCGTTTTACTCAGTCTGGAGGATGGGGGGTAGCCGAACCAATCGAAGCTGGCAATGCCTGGCACGAGATACGTTCCCCGCAAATTGCTATCGACTCTTCGGGTAACGCCCTTGCCGTGTGGCATCACTTTGACGGCACACGTACCAATATCTGGGCCAATCGCTTTGAATAAGTTTACGGAGAGGGTTGCTCAAGTGACTGCGTAGAAGATATGTGTTGGTTTTATAACCAGCAAATCTTCATCAGGTTAGACACCTTGCTGATACATAAGCGATTAGTAACATGAGTAGAAATATTGAACTATTAGCGCCCGGTGGCGATGTTGAAGCTATTAAAGCTGCTGTTATTGCAGGTGCTAACGCCGTCTATTGTGGGCTGGATAACTTTAATGCCAGAAACCGCGCCGCTAATCTTTCTTTTGATGACTTATCCGGCGTCTTACGTTTAGCGC
>JAZGER010000053.1:0-3415 GCA_036478835.1 Gammaproteobacteria bacterium
ATAGCCGCAATATCGCCTTATTGCTGCCTCTGTCTGGACGCACAGCAAAGCAGGCTCAGGCGATTCAGGATGCCATCCTGGCTACCCATAAACTTAGCTCATCTGGCATGAACCCCATCAAAACCTATGACACCGCCAATAACATTGAATCGATCGGAAACATCTATCAACGTGCAGTCAATGATGGCGCTGACTTTATTATTGGTCCGTTACTCAAGCGGAATATCCGAGAGCTTGCCAGTAGCGTCAAACTGACGACACCCGTTCTCGCACTGAACCGTATCGAAGAATCTGTCGGTTTTAGCCAACCTGTTTACCAGTTTGGCCTGAACCCTGGTGATGAGGCGCGACAGGCTGCTGAGCGCGCTCGTCTTGATGGACGCCAACGCATTGTTGCGCTCGTCCCCGACAGTCCATGGGGTGAAAGAGTCCTTGCTGCTTTTGCCGATAGCTGGCAACAGGCCGGTGGGGAGCTCATGGGTGTTGAGCGCTATCCGGCCCGTACCACAGATTTTTCACAATATATCCAGCGTATCCTGAATCTGGATACCAGCAAACAACGCCGCCGTTCACTCGAACGCAGACTAGGCCAGAAGCTGGAGTTTCAGGCTAGAAAAAGGAAAGATGTTGATTCCGTTTTTATCGTCGCGTTCCCCCGCGAGGCTCGGCAGATAACACCTCAATTGCGTTTTCACCATGCCAATGACCTTGCTGTTTATGCGACTTCTCATATTTATTCCGGCGCGCCTGATGCAACAAAGGACCGTGATTTAAACGGTATCAGATTTTGCGACACCCCCTGGACGTTAGGCTCCACAGGCGAGTCGGCACTTCGCCAACAACTGGAGCGTAGCTGGGGTAAGCGTGCCAGTCACTACCAGCGTTTATTCGCACTCGGCATTGATGCCTATCAGCTAATACCCTGGCTCGAATCATCCGCAAGATCAAATCAAATAGGCTACACAGGAACAACGGGGATCCTCACACTGGATGACAACCGGCTACTGCACCGTAGACTGGATTGCGCAGAATTTCGCAAGGGTCTTCCCGACACACTGGGAACGTTACCTGTCACCGTCACTGACAACCCGCAGGAAACTATACCGTCAACACAACCCACCCTGCGCTGGTCAACGAATCGATAATTACGACCACTGGAAAAAATCATCGTCCATGGAGGGACATATGACATCAACCAAACAAACGGGTGACAACACCGAACAGCTTGCCCGTCTCTATCTGGAACAAAAAGGCATGATTCATGTCGAAAGTAACTTCAGCAGTAGCCGAGGAGAAATTGATTTAATCATGCATGACTCTGATACTCTGGTCTTTGTTGAAGTACGATACAGGCGAAGCGATCGCTATGGCAGCCCTGCTGAAACGATTACTCGAAACAAGCAGAATCGAATTATTCGCTGCGCTAAATTTTACTGTCAGAAAAAAAATCTGGACTCTGCCGCACGCTTTGATGTTGTCTCTCTCAACAGGGTTCAAAGCAAAATGAAAATTGAGTGGATACCCGACGCTTTTCAGGTATCCTGCATGTTCTAGGAGCACGATTTATGAAACAGAAAAAACTGGCCTTTGCAGGTTTTCTACTAAGCCTGACCCTGACACAGGGCTGCACCCCTCTATTAATCGGTGGCGCTGCTGCAACTACAGCAGCTGTTGCCCACGACCGCCGCACTACAGGCGCGGTAGTGGAAGATGAAGCGATTGAGCTCCGTATAAAATCTGCAATTTCCAGAATTCCTGGTATGTCCAGACAAACACACATAAACGTCACCAGCTATAATGGTATCGTTTTACTCTCTGGGCAGGCGCCCTCGGAAAGCCTGCATAAAACGGCCGATACGGTTGCCCGGAACACCAGAAAGGTAAAAAAAGTCCACAATGAAATTACACTGGCTGCTCCCAGCGCCTTCATGGTCCGATCAAGTGATACGCTAATTACCTCGAAAATAAAAGCCACTCAATTAGGCACCATTGACCCGACCCGTGTAAAAGTAGTAACTGAAAGTGGTGTCGTGTACCTGATGGGCATATTGAGCCGTCAGGAAGGCGATATTGCAACCGAGAGAGCCAGACGAGTTGGCGGCGTACAACGCGTTGTTAAATTATTTGAATATGTCGATTAGATACATTTTATAACCACCAGGACGCCAAAATCGCCAGGAAAACAGACTTGTTCTCGCACTTCATCGAAAAATCTCTTATGTCTTCCTGGCGTCATATGCACCTTGGCGGTTCTAGTCTTTTATTTACACCTCGCAAAGGTCTCAATGAGAACCTGACGCTGGTAACCAGCCAGATGTTGCCTGTAAGCCTTCCAGTAATTGCACTTCCGGTTGCCAGTTAAGCGCCTCTGAAATTTTATCATTCGTGCAGACCCAGTCGCTATGTCGTAGCTCACGCAACTTCTCAGGGGTTAACATAGGCAAATACCCGAATAACCGACTAGCAGACCGATTGAGCACGGCGAAACCATCCAGCAAAACACCAGGTACCGGCAAAAGCCTTACTGACTGATTGGTCATCATCCCAACAAGATTTGCTACTTCCTGCCAGTCATACCCCTGATGACCATCCTCTATTGCAAATACCCCTTTCACAGGTTCAGTTTTCTTCAGCCAGGCCATGACCGCACTAACCAGATCGTCGATAAAGATCATCGAAAACCGACCGTGAATATTCCCCGGCACCGGTGCAAAACCTTTCGCCATCAATTTAAACAATGGGAGCAATTCTTTATCACCCGGGCCGTAAATAGCAGGCGGGCGAATTGCCATCCATTCAATACCGTCAGCATGGCGAAACAGCCAGGATTCCATACCGGCTTTGCTAGCCGCATAATAAGACAACTCGGGCTCACGCGCAGCGAGCGAAGAAAAAACCATAACCTTGCACTCAGCCTGTGTTTCCTGGATAGCTTCAAACAGCTTTGCAGTGCCGTCAATATTCACCAGATTAAAATGCTCAGCTCTGGCACCTCTCACATTTCCGGCGCAATGGATCACGGCATCAACGCCCTTCACAAGATGTCGCAAGCTTGTGGCATTTTCCAGCCCACCTATAATTAACTTCACACCAGAAACTTCGAGTGCGGCCGCTTTCGCCTTGTTTCTTACCAGCGCCTGAACAGAATACCCGGCAGCAATTAATGCATGAGACACTGCGTGCCCCACAAATCCTGTTGCACCTGTAATAGCAATCAACGAGGGCATATTCGATAAAAAACAAAAATGGGAAGGACTTTAAACACAGGCTTTAACACGGGAAGGGAATAACTCATGTAAGACCTTTGCACATGCAAACACAGAGACTACAACCGCCAGGAAGACATAAAACTTGTTTTCCTGCTGAATCGGGCCCTGGCGATTAAAAAATGTATCGTGCAAAGGTCTCCATGCGC
>JAZGER010000054.1:0-6778 GCA_036478835.1 Gammaproteobacteria bacterium
AAGCGTGTGTGTTCAGTAAAAGCATTGATCAATTTATCTTCCGGAGAGTCTTCATCGATCAAATCAATAGGCACCACGTCAACGCCGCGTGGTCTGAGCGACTCCCAGACAATGCGGTTCGATGGAAATTCCTGTTCAGGGATAACGATCTGGTCACCAGGCCCCCATTCCAGCCCGTAAGCAATAACAGATAAGGCCTCAGATGTGCTTTTTAACAGGGCAATCTCGTCACAACCGGGTGCATTGATTAATTCACGTAACTGCTCTCGAAGATTCGCTTCTGTTTGCATCCAACGTAGATATTGTTGCGATCCAACCTCACCATTTTCTTTTGCGAATTGCTGTACTGCTTTGACAGTTTTCTCAGGCCAGGGAGAAACCGCTGCATGGTTCAGGTAGATAATGTCATCTGAAAGATTGAAGCCCTGCGTATTCATAATTATCGTCTCACTTATTGGGTTTTTGCTCACCGGGAACGATTATACCGTTTAATGTTATCCACCTGACGGTAAAATCATCGTTGATCTTATCCTGTTATTGATAGAGAATCGTTGCATGGATAAACAAGGAATAAGCGCATGAGCCAACCGATTATTGCTGATAATAAACCCGTAAAAACCACGCTGGAGAAAGATAAAGAATATTATTACTGCACTTGTGGGCGCTCAAAAACCCAGCCGTTTTGTGATGGCTCTCATGCAGGCACCGGCTTTACCCCTCTGGCTTTTACTCCAGAAGAGAGTGGCGATGCCTATTTGTGCCAATGTAAACATACGGCTAATTCCCCTTATTGTGACGGGACGCATAAGCAGTTTTCCGATAATCAGATAGGGCAGGAAGTCGAACCCATCGTTAAATCTTCTGGTGGTAGTGCAACAGCAACTGTAGAAGAGCCTACTGTAACCTATATCCACGAACTCGCCAGAAATGGCCTGTCGAACACGGGAAAGCATGGGCCAATGGATGCTATGGGTGTGCCGGTTCCGCAGCTGCCACGATGGGATGATATTCAAATCATGGTAGCCCAGATGGCGAAAAAGCCCCTGATGGAGGATCAATCGGTTGGTAGTCAATTAGTCATTGGCCCTGAGGCGAAAAAGCCACTGGAACTGGCGATTCCACTTTACGTTTCTGATATGAGCTTTGGTGCACTGTCGGAAGAAGCCAAGATTGCACTGGCAAAAGGTGCAGAAATCGCCGGGACGGGTATCAGCTCGGGAGAGGGTGGCATGCTGCCCGAAGAACAGGAAGCGAATAGCCGTTACTTCTATGAGCTCGCGAGTGCGCGTTTTGGCTACAGTGATGCGTTGCTTGAAAAGGTACAGGCGTTTCATTTTAAAGGCGGGCAGGCGGCTAAGACGGGGACGGGTGGACATCTTCCTGGAATTAAAAACCAGGGAAAGATTTCGCAGGTGCGTGGGATTCCACAGGGGGAACCGGCTATATCACCGCCTGCATTTGACGACATGACCACCCCAAAAGATTTCGCTCGCTTTGCTGAAAAGGTTCGTGACCTTTCCGGTGGTATTCCTATCGGCTTTAAGTTAAGTGCAAATAAAATTGAGCATGATGTCGAATTTGCACTCGAAGCAGGCGCAGATTACATCGTTATCGATGGGCGAGGTGGTGGTACGGGCGCTGCGCCTCTTCTATTCAGGGATCATATCAGTGTACCAACGATCCCGGCTCTGGCTCGCGCCAGACATTGTCTGGATAAACATAATGCCAGTGGTCGCGTGACGTTAATCGTTACCGGCGGGTTACGTGTGCCCTCTGATTTTATCAAGGCACTTGCGCTCGGTGCCGATGGCATTGGACTATCGACCAGTGCGATGCAGGCAATTGGGTGTGTCGCTGCGAGAATGTGTCACACGAACCAATGCCCTTCAGGTGTGGCGACACAGGATAAATTGCTGCGTAAGCGTTTGAACATTGACCAGTCTGCGCAACAACTGGCCAATTTTCTCCTGGCATCAACAGAACTGATGAAGGTGATGGCTCGTGCCTGCGGACACGACCACCTCAAACATTTCAACCCGGAAAACCTGGCTACCTGGAAACGTGACATGGCGGATTTATCCGGCGTAGAGTTTGCAGGTTATGATGCCACACGTTAGTCACTGAAAATCAATCATTGGGACGGGACAATCATCATGAAACTCGAATCACTCGCACTACACCATGCTTACCGCTCGGAAGAAACAACGAAGGCTGCTGCTGTGCCCATTTACCAAACCACGTCATACACTTTTGATGATACGCAACACGGGGCAGATCTTTTTGACTTGCAAGTGCCAGGAAATATATACACTCGAATAATGAACCCAACGACAGCGGTTCTAGAGCAACGGCTGGCTGAAATGGAAGGTGGCATAGGCGGATTGTGTGTTGCATCCGGGATGTCGGCGATCACTTATGCGATCCAATGTATTGCTCAACAAGGGGATAATATCCTTAGCACCAGTCAGCTCTATGGGGGTAGTTATAATTTGTTCGCACATACCTTTCCTCAGCAAGGGATCGAAGTGCGGATGTTTTCGCACGATGATTTCGCAAGATTTGAAAACAATATAGATGATAGGACGAAAGCTATTTTCTGTGAATCGATTGGCAATCCTGCGGGCAACATCGTCGATCTGGAAAAGCTGGCCGACATCGCGCATAAGCATGGCATTCCTTTGATCGTCGATAACACCGTGGCGACACCTTATCTCTGTAAGCCCATTGATTTTGGTGCGGATATTGTTATCCACTCACTGACTAAATATATCGGTGGTCATGGCACCACGCTTGGCGGTGTCATCATTGATTCAGGAAAGTTCGACTGGGTGGCAAATAAAGAACGTTTCCCTGTGCTGAATGAACCGGATCCGTCCTACCATGGGATTGTCTATACTGAAGCCCTTGGGGCAGCGGCTTATATTGCGCGTTGCCGTGTTGTACCTTTGCGAAACACGGGTGCTGCATTAGCACCGCAGAGTGCATTTCTTTTATTGCAGGGCCTGGAAACCCTGGGCCTACGCATGGAGCGGCACTGTGAAAATGCGCTTAAAGTGGCCCAATATCTGGATAAACATGACCAGGTTGAATGGGTAAATTATGCTGCACTGGAAAATAGTGCGTATTACCGCCTTTGTCAACGAATCACCCAGGGACAGGCATCGGGCATTCTCAGTTTTGGTATCAAAGGTGGCAAAGAGTCGGGGGCGAAATTTATTGATGCTTTGCAGATGATTTTACGCCTGGTGAATATCGGAGATGCGAAATCTCTGGCCTGTCACCCTGCGACCACCACGCACCGACAGCTAAATCCGGAAGAAATGCTTTCGGCTGGCGTATCGGAAGACATGGTGAGGATTTCTGTTGGCATAGAGCACATCGATGATATTATTGCCGACATTGAACAAGCGCTGGAAGCTACTCGCTAGACAACCACTTTGTCAGTATTTTAGATAACGTTGCGCGAACTCATCAGCCAGGCTTTCTATCGCCTGATCTGAAGGGTAGGCATCGCCCATCTGTTCCAGCAATATCTGCCAGCTACTGAACTCAGTGGCAAGTTCTGCATCTGTGCCGTGACACCCCAGAACGGTAACAACAGCATTGCCGACTTTCCAGGGTCCATCACCCTTGATGGGTCCTGCAGCAAACGTGAAAGTCTTCTCCTCTGCGACTTGATTCCAGAAGGGTCTAAGATAGAGCAGCCCGCTCGTGTGAGAAGAACGCCAGATCATAATATGTTTAACGCCATCGGGATAACGAATCGCAAGCGGAGCGGTAACGGATAAGAGTTCAGCCATCGTTATAAGATTTTATGTCTAGTGTTTTTGTCATTTCAAAATGCTCAATTTCGTCATAGAGACGATGTGATTTCCTGATCAATTGATACCCGTTATGCTGATAAAAGATAACCGCCGAATTGCGTGCCTGCAGGCTAATATCGTTGCAATTGTTCTTGATCGCCACCGATTCAAGCGCCTGCAGTAAACAGGCGCCATACCCATGGTTGCGAAAGTCAGGATGTACAGCCATATACCGAATGCATCCTGTGCCGGCATCAGGAAAATGCATGCGACCTGTGGCGATAATCTTGTGTTCAACCTCAATCGCTTTATGGATGCTGTTTTTGTCCAGTGAATCCTGTTCACTGCCTGGTGGTTGTCCCCAGGGTTGACGTAACACCTGCCAACGTAGTTCAAAGCAAAGCGCTCGCTCTGCCGGAGTTTGCGGACTGATCAGGCGAGTTGCTGGCAGCAATTCAGGCAAAAACAACCCAGGTAGTCGCAATATATTTAACGCCTTTTTTCAGCGTGACACCACGATGCTCATGCGTCCAGAAAGGCGGGAACAGGATCAGTTTGCCTTTTTCCGGTTTGACGCGAACATCCTGAAACAAAAATTCGGTTTCACCACCCGGGCCGGGTACGTCGTTCAGGTACCAGAGAGCGACCAGTTGGCGCTGACTGAATTCATGGCTTCCCCCATCGATATGCCAATGATAATGTTCCCCGGGGTTTGTTCGCTGAATGGCGTAGCCCATATCTTTAAACGGCCCCTTGAAATACGGGTAAGCTTCCCTGAACTCCAGAATTGCCGTGCCCACTGAACGAAACAGCGCCTGGTCAAATGATTTCCACTGCGGCTTACCACTGACCACAAGATCAGTCGATTTTTTAATGCTAAGATCTTCTTCGACTATCTGCCCAATTCGGCCTTTATATTGCTCATTTCCTGAGGCTTCAAACTGGGCCACTGCGGCATCGCAGACCGCTGGGGTCAGTGCAGCCGTTTTTTCAAAAATAAACGTATTGGGTTTAACTTCAATGATCTTTTTTAAGGGTCGGGTAGCCATCTGTCAATTGTCTATAAAATGGCGTCGGCAATCAAGTGTTCCATCTCTTCGAGAGAAACTGGCGTCTGCCTGTGAATATTTACCTCAATTAACCGGTTAGCCTGCGTGAGCCAGTGGATTTCACCTTGTGAAACAGCATCCGATAAGGCATCGATATTCCCGGTGCCGAGCCAGCCGTTGTAAGCATTCAAAATAGACGGGATAAGATGTTTGCGCATTCCGGTAAGATTCGCCATATAAAAATGCAGAGAAGGGGATGCTGTTTCAATCAGCGCCGGAAGCGTCGTCAGCGCATCGGCAAGATGATCACGCACTGCGCGAGCAACTAATTCCACTTGCGGATGTTTACTGCTCGCCAGCATTTCATGCCAGCCATCTTCTATTAAAGACCCCGCTAGAACCTCACCGGATTCATGTAAAATCAATGTTGTGATTTCATTTTCCGTCATCGCCGAGAGCGATGTTTCAAATGCGTTATCAAAATCATAAAAACCAATCGCACGACCCATGGCATTATCCAGCCGATTCCAGCGCCATTCATCAATTTTTTCCCAGAGCATACGTTGCAAAGATTCCTTGCGAATGAAAATACTATTCCCTAAAGACATTGCAGGAGGCGCAGTCAGGTCGCGAGCAAATTCGTGTGAAGAAATATAAATATTTTTATCCCCTTCAGTGACAGTACGATCAAGCCGGGCAAGAAAAAATATTGGCTTGCTATGTACTCCATAACCTGCGCTATACACAAAACCCTGAGAAATCAGTTGTCGGTTAATGGCATCGCTGGAAAATGGATCAAAGCACGCGTCCTGCAATGGAAGGTTTGAGTATTCAACGTCTTCAAGGCTTTCCCAGAAGCGCTCTCGTTGGCTTAACCAGCGACCTATCTTTCCCTTATCCAGTGTCTTGTCAAGCGACAGGTGTTGCTCCCAGCGGTAGTACTCGCGCATTTTCAACAGATAGACACACAACGTATAATTGCTCGCATGAAGGGCATCAGAAATATGGCAATTTCGCTGCACGACAGGCTGTAATTCGTTCAGTATGAAATTGTCGGATTGAAGCTTCGTCATTTCTGGCCCTGATCTAGTTGCAGTCAATACCTGACTATTTTACTATGGTATATGATATTATCATGATGTATTCTTCTGTATCAATTAACAGTGGGGTTAACCGTGCGGATTAGAAGTAACTGGAGCAAGAAAGGTAAGCAACGAACCATTGAAGAAATTGCCGGTGCTCAGGCATTCATCGAATGGCGAATTGCTGGCAATACGGTATTAAGCCTTGAAAACGAAGGCTTTGAAACAGAAACAAATGCCCATCGACTTGACATCATTCAGGAAGTCTCCGCTTTCTTGATTCATGTGACCGACCGACTCGTCCATGATGCGATGGATGAAGATGAAAGACAGCGATTCATCGTCGCACTCGCATTAAAAACAGCCGACTTCTACCATGATAATCGAATCGATGCAGAAGAAAACCCAACTGACTTCCAGAAGCCTTCTGAAAGTCTTGGTGTCAACTATAAAAAACACTACATAGAGATTCTGAATTCACGCCTTGCCGATTACTCAGAATTCACCTTTGAAAATGAGGAGCCAGGGTACGCCTTTAAACGCTACCTTGGCGAAGCCGTCACAAAAGTTATGGGGCCGCGAGATAACAAATGGATTAGCGACCAGGTCATGGAAATTGAAATACCGGAAATGATGACAACGCTAAAAAGAGGCATGAAAAATCTTTTTGATAAGTAAGTTGAGACCTTTGCACGATGCAAACGCAAGAGACTAAAACCGCCAAGGCGCCAAGGACGCCAAGAAGATATAAGAGTTTATTCGCACGAAGTGCGAAAACAAGCTTGTTTTCTTGGCGATCTTGGCGCCTTGGCGGTTATTAAATGTATCGTGCAAAGGCCTCAAG
>JAZGER010000055.1:0-30929 GCA_036478835.1 Gammaproteobacteria bacterium
TCAGTTCTTCGATACCCGCTGACACGGCCTCTTCTGCCGCATACTGGATCAATGGCTTATCAACAACCGGTAACATTTCTTTGGCAACCGCTTTGGTCGCTGGAAGGAATCGGGTACCTAAACCCGCCACCGGAAACACAGCTTTCTTGACACCTCTTAACGAAGTTTTCATTTCACCCACCCAATTTCTCCATTTACTAAAAATCTAATTATTTTGTATTTTCTATTATAGATCCAAACTTAAAGAATTATTTGATTTATGTCAATCAAATGACAATATATTACAAATAATTAATATACTAAAATACTCAGTTCAGGCTAAGCACCTATTTTTTGATGCCATTCCGTCAAGGTTTTATCGTAGGCTGTGAGCACTTTTCCCCAGGTAAACTCTTTTTCATGCTGTAACCGACTGGCTTCTCGCATGTTATCCAGCTCCCGATCGTCATTTAAAATAGCATCAAATTCAGCGCTACAAACATCTTCATCGGCAAAAAAATGTGCACCACTGCCTGCAACCCAGCGATTAAATTTATTATCGTGCGCCAGCACAGGGGCACCTGCACCCAACATTTCAACCAATGACGGGTTTGTTCCACCCACCTGATGGCCATGAATATAGAGTCGCGTATAGAAACGTAATGCATTCACGATCGTTTGGTCATAAATAGCCCCAACAAATTTCACACTCTCGTTTGCAGCGTCCAGCACTTCTTTATGATAAGGCATTTCATCCGGGTCATAGTTACCCAGAACAACGAGTTTGAAATCGCGTGGCTTTCTGGAAAAGGCGGCAACAATTTCCTTGATCGAATTTTCTGGTTCCGGCCTGGCAATGATAAGAGCGTATTTATTGGGCTCGATTTCATACTGCTCCAGAATACCGGGGTCTGACGCCAACAAAAGGTCAGATCCGTAGGGAATTGTGGTGATTTTTTCTGACTTAACGCGAGTTTCCAGGTGCTTGCAAATATCCGGGTGATCAGCGAACAGGTGGTTACCCAACCAGCACCCCAGGCGCTCGTTAATATAAAACCAGGCTTGAATGGGCTTTGACCATTTCTGGCGCTTCCATTCAATGCCGTCCATATTGATCAGGTTGATTTTATTTTTTAACCTTAAATAGAACGAAAAAACCGCCGTATTATAGCCAAGCGTCAGATTTAAGCCTTCTTTGCGAGAAGCATCTTTAACCGACAGCCAGTCAAATAAAATCGACCCTTTCGTACCATCACTGGAAACGGGGATATGTATCAGCTCAACGCCTTTCCATGTATCCGTATACGGTGCACCGCTACCCAATTCCTGACAATAAACGGTAACATCCCAACCATGCTCGACCAGATAGGGCGCTAGAAACTCTGCAAAAGTCTCAAAGCCACCATGGCTTGCAGGAATACCTCGAATGCCGTGTATATACAGTTTCTTATTTTTTTCACTCACTGTGATGTTGCCCTTCCAAAGACTGGTTTGAATAAATTAATAAATCGCGGCGCTGGTAACCTGTTTATCCGCTATAGCCTCAGAGCCAGCGCCCAGCTCTGTATACAATGCAGCCATAGACTCGTAATATTTTTGTGCAGTGAATTTCGTGGCAACGTACTCTCGTGCAGTGCGGCCCATCGAAACCAGTTGATCATCCGTTTTTGAGAAAACCGTTTCAATCGCCTCGGATAGCGCTTGCTGATTTCCGCTTTCGAACAAATAACCGGTTTCACCTTCTTCTATCATTTCAGGTATACCACCAATATCTGCCCCAATGACAATTTTACCCAGCGCGTAGGCTTCCAGAACGCTCATAGGCGCATTTTCGTACCACTCAGAAGGCAGTACAACGGCCCTTGCATTATTTAACATCGGTAAAAACTCATCTTTCTTGCAGAAGCCATGAAACGTTGCATCACAGCCAAGCTCACTGGCCAGTTGTTTTAGTTCCGCTTCAATGGGGCCAGTCCCTGCCAGATGTAATTTAACGCCTGCCTGGCTCGCTGCTTTAAGTAGCGTCGCCACACCTTTCTCAGGAGCGAGACGCCCAAAATAAAACAGGTAATCGCCTACCTGGTGTTGCGGCTCGTAATGACTGGTATCAATATTGTTCGGGATGTAAACCAGCTTTTCCTGAGGCCAGCCCCATTCAATCAATTTTTTTTCAAAAAACCGACTGGGTGCAACAATTTTGTCCAGATTATTTTTGTACATACCGAACATTTTATGCACTGCGGATTCAACCATCACCAGAGTACTGACAGCCAAAGAGCCATGAAGGCAGCGGTTTTTGACCACGTGAAGCAAGTTCCCTCCCTTGCATTTTTCACATATCCCGTTGCTATTAAGCATTTTATACGCGGGACAGGCCAACTTTAAATCATGCGCCGTCATTACCGTTGGGACACCACGGTCTTTCAGGGCCGCTAATGCAGATGGTGATAAATGATGGTAGATACAATGTGCATGCGCAATATCTGGCCGCCAGTCATCAATTAGCTGATTCATCTTTTTTTTGGCTTCGAGTGAGTAAATCACTTTGCCTGCCATCGATAGTTTATCCAGCAGGCCATAGTCCCCGCCAAACTCAAGCTCATCAATGAAGTACTTACTCCATTCAGATGGATCATTACTTGGGTGATGCATCGAAAAGAAACCGGTATCCCAACCCTGTTCGCGGAACATCTGATCCTGTTCAAAATAGACAGCATCCGACCCACCACGGCGATAGTGGTAAGAATTGAGTGATAATAATCTTGGTTTAGCCATTTATATAACGTCCTGACTGTTTAATACTGTCCCAAATTACTGATAAATCATTACAAAATACATTTACATTGTAAGACATACTTATTAACGACACGCATTATCAAATGTTTACTGTTTATTACTCTGACCTACAGAGCTATTTCCACGCAGACAGGTCTTTATCCAGCATAACTTCCAACTTTTCAATATCGTCTTTAAATGCAGCGGCCAGAAGGGCCATTGTCTTATCCGAAATTGTTGGCATCACGGCCTCGCTCGGCATTTTGTTAACTTTTGCGTATAAACGCTTTAAACCCAATTTCCCCAGCAATTGCCATAAACCGTCCAGACCCATTTTGTGAACCAGCTGCTGCGCTGCCCCTCGAAAAGACTCCAGGCCTTTGTATTTATTCATATAGCTTGGATTAGATTTGGCGTTTAACGCAGCCGGATTATGCTTATCATCGATGCCCAGGTAATTGAAGACTCGTTTTGCTGATCCCGCTTTATCTGCAATAATTTCATCAAACAAGATGACAAAAACCTGCTCTTTAGGGAAAACGTCATACCAACGCTGAAGATGCTTTGCGTAGAGCCCCTGATCGATATAAGTCGTGTTATTTTCCAGCCCTTTTTCCAGACTCAGGTCTTCACCCGTCAGGTGCCCGACTCTCAGCTCATGTTTATGATTGGAAACTGCCCGTTTAACCGGGTCACGTAATGATACGATGATTTTTGCGTCCGGATAATGTGCTTTGATCCGCGCGGGTACAGCCGGCTCATAAAAGTATGAGGGGGAAATCTCACCGGCTGCTCCCATAGAGCTCACAGCTGCAGAGTCAAAATTTGATTCGTACCATTGCAGGCCGTGATCATAATGGTAGGAAAAGAAGTCCACTTCTTTTGTTTCACTGAGAACAACTTCTGGATGGTCTGCCAGAATATCGTAAATCCATGTTGATGCACATTTTTGCGCACCGATGCCAATAAATGTAGGCCTTGCCATTGGTTGCCTTCTCCGAAGTAACAATATCTTATTTAATTACGCCGTACAATATCGGCATACGGGCCATTATATCAAGAGGTGAAGCAATAATTCGTTAACCTTTAAGTCAGCTGTTCCGGTTCATCAACTTCAAAATTGATCGATCCCTGCCGTAAAAGTCTCGCTGAAAATGTATTTCGCCCTTCTCTACCCAGGCAGTCATATAAACAATATAAACAGGGATTTTCTTTGCAAGCCTGATGTAGCGTGTTTTTTTTGAGTGCCAAACACTATCGGGTACGTCTGGATTATTTTGTAACAGTATAGAGGCCAGAGCTTCCGGCTTTTCAATACGAACACAGCCAGAACTAAAGGTTCTTTTTTCAAGACTGAACAATCGTTTTGCTGGCGTATCATGCAGATAAATCTCAAAGGGGTTTTTAAACAAAAACTTAAACCGACCCAGACTATTGTGAGGCCCCGGACTTTGGCGTAACTGATAAGGGAAATAGTTCTCGTTCAGGGCATTCCAGTCAATATCATCCGGGTTGATTTCCGACTGCACACCACTCCAGCCAGCGAGCACACGGATGTTCTTTTTTTGTAAGTAGTCTCCAAGTTTCTGCTGGACTGGCAACATATCCTCAACCGCTATTCGTCTGGGTACAACCCATTCAGGGTTGAAAACAATGGTACTCAATTCACTCGCTAAACTCGGGGTAGGCCGGTAAGACCTTCCAATAATCGAGCGCATAGACAACCGTTGCTCCCCCTTCTCAATGACCTCAAGAGTTGATGAAGCCAGATTGACCCAGATATATTTTTCACCCAAAGCGTCAGGCAGCCACCGTAAACGTTCTAGTGCCAGCTTTATCTGGTCAATGCGATAATCAATGGGGATATTCAACGCCTGACGGGTTGCCGCGCCTACAACTCCATCAATAACAAGGTGATGACGATATTGAAACTTTTTAACCGCGTTTTCGAGCGCCGTAGAAAAATAGTAAGGGTCAGCCTGCATGTCTGCAGTGTAGTCATTGATAAGCCGAAGCTGATTACGCAGGGTAACGACCTGGACATGCCGAATATTTTTTTCTAACGCAGGACCCTGCCCCAGAGACTGCCAGCCCCCACTTGCTTTCAACGCGATATATTCCACAAGCATTCGCTGTAATTGATGATAATCATCATTACTCGGGATCAGCGACTGAATAAATCGATCCATGCCTGTATTCGAAAACAGGTCTCGGTCTTCCCTGACAAGATCAAATGGCTCTACTGGAATATTCCAGTCTGGTGCAGCATCATGAAACTCTTTGTTGCCGCTTTTCATGTCTCGACTAAAACGTAGCAGACCGTCGCTTAATAAAATCTCAAGGTCAAGCAAATGATCGCTCTGAATATCCAGCATCGATTGAATAGAAGATAAATGGTAGTCCTCAGGGTTAAGACCATGTTTCCAGCTAGCCTCCAGGGTGTTTACCCAGATGTAGCTGCTTGAATTTAATTCAGCTCCTGTTATCCAGAGGCTTTCAAAACGATGCCGGTGGTAGAGTTCGGCCAGCGCTGACCGATTGATTTTTATACCTGCAACCTTATCGACAGACCCATCCAGAAAGAAAGATTCGATTGAAGGCTGTTCAAGTCTGGGTAGCCCACCAGGTTCCTGGACGATTAATGCGTCAGAAAAAACGGTTGAAGGGCAAAAAAAACTTGTGAGTAAAATACAGGTTGAAAATACTGTATGGCAGATCTTTGGCATGAAAAAATCAATACGGTAGTAACCATAATCCCTGCAACAAGCAGGGATTATGGTTACTACATTGTGCAATAAACACTGGAGTCCAGATCTTGTGGCAGATAGCTATCTACCTGAACGCAATAACCCGACATCCTTTATAGTACGCCCAGTATCCAGTTTTACATCAACAGCGTTGATAAGTGATAAGTCATCTTTCTCACCCAGTAAAGCACCCTGGACATAACTATTATCCTGCTGCACATTACTTGAAAACTGGGTCGGATCAGAAATTAAATCCACACCGGTCACTGAACCACCCGCACTGAAATCATATCCAGGATTTGTCCATTGACCCGTCCAGTTTGGTTGAGCACCAAAATTCACCTGCATCACTGCCTGCGTCGCTGGATCAACTGACATGGCTCCTGAATACGTGACGGAAACTCCCTGCCCCCCATTATTGAGTGCATCCAGAGTCGCCTGAGATGATGCAATACCCCAGACCTGTTTACCGGAATGCCCGCCAGAAAGCCCTCTTCTTTCGCCACCTGAGGAAATAATATCGCCATTCACCCAATCACCAATTGACTGCAAAATATTGCCTTTCTCGTCCCGAAAAACACCAGCGGTCAGTGTGGATTCTGTGCTTCCAATGGTGCCTATAGACCGCATGTCTTCATTTCCGTCTGGATCATTACGGAAGTTTGGCTGCATGTTGCCATTAGAGGCCAGTTCATTTGGCCCATTGGGGTCAACAGTAAATTGGCTAGCATCCTGCTCCAGATCAAAAGAGGTCAGGAGGGTGTCATCCGTTGCTGGATCATTATCGGGGCGAGTCGTAACACCATCCACGAGTGTGGCAAACCCGCAGGACTGACCTGCCTGACACGCCCCCAGGGGTAAAATAATGTTATTCAAAGGGGTATCAGGGACAGGGACAACACCATCATCGATAATAAATCTGCCCGTACTTCTAACTTCAGGGCGGACATCAGGATCACTGTCAATCGTTGGCAGGGCTAATAAGGGACCCGCCGCAGGTGCTAGACTGGTCCAGGGGCCCCAGCAATGTACTGAACCTGGCGCTGAGGCACTGCTGCATGGGTCTTCTACAATGCTTGACGCCGCCTTGTCTCCCAATCCGAGATCTACCTCAGAACCAGATCGTTGCTTACCTGCTGCAGGTTCTATCATAGGTATAGCCGGCCCACCCGCCGCCAGCATGTCGCGGCAGTGGTTAACCATGTGCGCAGGAACAGAACCAGGGTCCGCTGCCCAGCGTTCGAGAATATCCAGGCAATCATTTTCGGACAGTGCAACACCACCCGAAAAGGCATTCGTTGTGACAAAAAACAAACCAAAGATCGTGGGCTTATATATATTCATGGCGAAACCTCTGAAGAATGTGGATTTAGATCCATCTTTTCATGATTAAATTGCAAAAATCATACCTTATCGATAAATTCTTATAGATCAACAACCTACTGTCCTGACAAATTATTGCTTCGCTTCCTTGTGTAAGCATTACCGTCAGCATGGTCGAAAAACACTCAGATAAACTCTAGTATTAACCATATTATATCAGTTACTTAAGCATTGGTGAGAATAAATAAATGTCCTACACTAGCTACGTAAACTATTTCGACAAATAACTTAGAAGTTTCTAGATAATCCCAGACTATATTGGTCTCGATCATAATCGAATATCGACACATTCGACTCGTTATCTGTCCTTACAAAATTACCCGAGAGCGTCCAGTCATTAAGCGTTCCCGCTTTGAAAGCATGCTGAAATCCAACGGTGTAGCGATGCTCATCGTCCTCACGAGAGAATCCAAAATCTGGCTCTTGCCCATCAAAGTCAAATGTCTGATAGCCTGCGCGCGCAAACAGGGATCCGTTTGTCCAGGCTTGCATGACGCCACCAAGAAAGACTTCCCAGCCATCATGACTAAAGCGCTCACCACGCGCATCGAAATCAAACAACTTGCCCCCCACCCGGACAGCGAATTTTTTATCATTCATATAATGTCCCAGCGACGCCCCCAATGATCGATAGTTTCCCTCAAGCGGTTTATTTGATGACTCGTTGTAATCACGGCTGCTGAGCAAACCATTCAGCGAAAATTCTGTATTATCATTTAGCTGCCAGGTAACGTTAGGATTGATCCCGCTAAACAAGGCTAGCGGACTGCCACCTAACCAGATCTGGTCAAACGAAATACCAATACCGGCACGCCAATGTCGAGGCACGACCCAGACAGGCCCCGTCCCCGCGTGTAAAACACCCAGGTTAAAATCGTCTTCATCAAAATAGGCACGGTGATAGTAGCTTGCCTGACTCTGCCATAAAAAATATCCGCTATGCTCTCCGAGCTCAAAACGTTTGCCAGGATTATAGGTATGTGAAATCCCAGGGGTAATAACGAAAGCATTATCATCGCGTTCAACGGCGCTTTCATTGAGCAAACCGCCCAGAGGAAGTAGTAATTGATTTTCTGGCCCTACATTCACATTCGTGTCATGCATCAGACCCAGATAAATTGACGGTGTCCAACTATGCTTTACCGCTCTGTTTTTTTCGTCTTCATCAATTTGCGCTACAAACGCAAGCACAGTCGTTCGAACGGAAGCAGGTGTATTTGGATCATCCAGGACGTGCTGAGCCTGAGCACGTGCCTGCTTATAGTCTAACGACATGTAATAGGCGCGAGCCAGTTCAAGCCTGGCCCTATGCAACCCAGGGCTGTCACTTAAAATCCCATGAAATATTTCTCTCGCTGTTTTCAAGCGGTCGTTATCCAACGCATCCAGGCCGGATGAGAATTCGTCATCTAATTGTCCAGACGTGGCCGTCACGCTCACCAATAGACAAAGAAAGAATGAGGCAAGCCCAGGAAACCCAGGCTTGAGTTTAGTCGATAACTGTATATTCTCTTGATCCACGATCTTCCCCGGTTAATACTTCGGTTTAACGATCTTAATCTTTACTCTTTTGGATTCTATAGGACAGACTGTAATTTCTCAAATATGCGAAACTCTCTCAAATATCTTAGACGGCTAATTGTTAGCCTCGTCTTACTACCCTGCACAATAAGCGCCAATTTTCCGTCTTCTCTGTTCGGGTTCCAACAGGAACAGCAAACGGATATTAGCGTATTCCTGCAATGGGTTCGCGTGCTAGAGAACCATATCAAGCTAGACACGCCTGAAGGCAATTGCGATGAAAAGTCATTCAATCGCTGCCACTTGAGAAACTGGCAGGCATTTCTTGGAGAGATTCGTCAACTACCACTAAAGCAGCAGTTAACCCAGGTAAACCGATACGCTAACAGTAAAAAATACATCCTCGACATGGATAATTATGGCATGAGCGATTACTGGGCAGTGGCTAGAGAGTTCCTCTACAATGGAGGGGATTGCGAAGATTACGCCATCATTAAACTGTTTTCCCTGCGGTGGTTAGGTTTTTCCGTGGAATCAACACGAATTGTTATTCTGCAGGACACCAATTTAAGAGTTGCCCACGCCGTACTTGCAGTTGAAAACAAGGGCGACATTATGATCCTGGACAACCAGATTGAAGAAGTCGTTTCGCACAAAGAAATTGTTCACTATTCGCCTGTTTATTCAATCAATGAAAACAACTGGTGGCTACACTTGCCTAACTAGTTTTCTTATAGACTGCCTGAGACGTTTATCCAACATCAGGTAATTTCCCTGTGGCCTGATACTGAAGGTAATCTTGCAGGATCAACTCGTGGTCAAAAACCAATGCTGGATAGTCTTCCGCCAAATAATAATCAAGCTTAGCCGCATCATCAGCTGCTTTTGCATCGCCTTCTCCTTGAGCAATATAAACAGCACTCACGGTATGCATTCTTTTGTCGCGGGCGGGATCAGAGTAGCAACCTAGCAAACACAGCAACTCAACATCCAGTGTTGTTTCTTCCTTAGCCTCACGCATAGCTGCCTGCTCCAGTGTCTCGCCCACATCCACAAACCCTCCCGGTAGCGCCCAGCCATGCGGAGGGAATTTACGCTCTATGAGGACAATAGGATTCCCAGGCCGACCTCTCATTTCTATGATGATATCGACAGTCAAGCGTGGCGTAACAGGTTTTCGCATTTATTAATACCAGGATATTGAACGCATCTCTTAATCATTAAAACCATGAATTTTGGAATTGCGTAGTTGGCGACGCGCTTTTTTATCCGGTCTGCGCTCAGGGTGAGGCGCATTAGCAGCCATCAGTTTATGTTGTTCGCGCAGTTGTTCGCGCTGCTTAATACTGTCTTCAGATTCTTCATATAACGTGCGGGCGATGGTCGCCGAACCTCGTTTTTCTGCCAGACCCAGCACGGTGATATGAAAGCTCACCCCTTCTTTGTTCACGCGTATTTTATCGCCTACGAGGACATTCCTCGCGGGCTTTATTCGGGCACCATTTAACTGCACTCTGCCTCCGCTCACTGATTGCACAGCGAGGCTTCGCGTCTTGTAAAATCGTGTCGCCCACAGCCATTTGTCGATTCTTACCGAGTCAGTCATCGCAAAAAACCGATTAAGTTAACGTCCTGCTTACTCGGCCAATCTTGCTTCAACAACTACAGATTGTAATGTTTTGAGCTGCTCCTGGCTAAGGTTGAGGTTAAGGTCAATCACTTTTTTAGTCTTCGCAGCCAACGTGCCCTGCAAATTGAGTTTACCCGTACGACTCCGCCCTCTTCCATCTGCATGTTTGATAGCAACAACGATACCAGTGACCGCTTTTGGCGTGGTATTAGTAAGCTGCGCTTTAAGACGACCGGATTTGTCCAGACCAGTTTTTACTTTAATGTACTTACCGGGATTATCGACAAGATCAATTTCAATCAGAGAGCCGTAGGCCGCCTTTCCCGTTGTCCCTTTGTCCTGAGCAGCAGCAGTGAAATATTTCACTGCCGTCGCTCTATCGCCTGCATGTAACGACAGGTTGCCTAATGCATTTTTAGCTTCAGCCGTGGGAAGCAACTTTAAACTCCGATCCAGGTCACGCTTCGCCTGGTTATAGCTGCCAAGCTCTTCGTTAACCAGACCGCGCTGTAGGTGATAGTAAAAAAACTCATCATTTAGTGACAACGCCTTATCGTAGTAAGTTTTTGCTCGACGATAATTATGTTTCTTCTGCTCAATATCACCCAGCAGGGCCTGAAAGTTTCCTTCCCTGGGCTCTAATTTGGTGGCTCGTTTTGCAAGCGTCAGTGCTTTTGAGGTATCGCCATCAGCCAGTGCTTTTCGGGCTTTATCGTAAGCCTCATAGGCCGGTTTGGCTGCCATCATTCGTGACATTTTTTTCTGGTATTGGCCAGCGCCAGTCTCTCCACCTACCGGTAGCTTTGCCAGCATTGCAATATTATTCTGAACCCGCTCCTGCGAAGGGGGATGACTGGCAAACATGCCAGAGATCCAGTCCTGTCGTTTGCCTTCAGATAATTTAACGAAGGTCTTTTGCAAATCCACGGCACCTTGAGGGTTATAACCTGCCCGCGACATGTAAATCATGCCGTAGTGATCCGATTCACGCTCGGCATCCCGGCCATATTTTTGTGTCACTAACTGTCCACCAACATTGGCGCCCATGGCAGCGAGCTGAGCATAATCCTTTCCCTGAGTCGCGATAACCGTTGCCATCATAGCGCCCTGTAACAACATCCCACGAGACTGACTTCGGGCTGTGTGTTTCGCTGCGGCGTGCACAATCTCGTGGCCAAGGACGGCGGCGAGTTCGGCCTCGCTTCCCAACTCTGTTAAAAGCCCGCGGTTAATCGCAATTTTACCACCCGGCAATGCCCAGGCATTGGGTACTGAACTATTGAGCACCTTAAACTCATAAGGTAATTTACGATCACTCACTGCAGCAAGCTTTTGACCAATCCTGTCCACATAGGCCGTGAGCTCCTTATCAACAGTATAGTCACCGCCCTGGGATTGACGGCTAGGTGAATAATATTTCTCACCAATCTGCATCTCTTGCGCTTCAGAGACCAGACTAAGTTCATTTTTTCCGGTAACCGGGTTAACCGCACAACCACCCACAAACATCAGGGAAGAAAACAACAGGGCAATAATTTTATTCATTGTATGAACTCCTCGACAGACAGGCATCAGCTGCCGCTGCATAAAGCTGTGTAAGAGAAACCACGCCATCCAGACGTTTATCCCCGATAATAAAAATGGGTGTTGCCTCCACTTTCAGCGACGTTGCATTGTCGCAGTAAGCCTGCAAATAGGATTCATATTGGGGATCACCCCACGCATCATCTATTAAATCAGAAGGCAAGCCAACGACGCGACTTATCTGCCGCAACACCTCTTTGTCTCCGATGTTATCACCTTTAACAAACAGTGTTTCGAACAAACCCTGATGGAGCCGGTAAAATTTTGATACGTCATAGCGCTTCGTCGCTTCAGCAAGCAACAGTGTAGAATGTGAATTGGTCGTCAGCCTACAATCGCCCAGCGCCAACCCATCTTCCGCAGCGAGCGCTTGTAATGATGCCATAATCTGAGCCCAGGTGGTGTCCGAATAGCCCAGAGAGGAAACAGAGACGCCTTTCGCAGACGTTTCAGGATGAATTTCAAGAGGATTCCAGTTAACTTTCAGATCATACTGATCCCGCAAGCGATTAAGTCTTGCGTCACCGATATAACAAAAGGGACAGATATAGTCACTGAAAACCGTTACCTGGAGTTTAGGTTTCAATGATGCCACAGCTGCCCCTGACTTTAATTACTCTGAAAGTTGGACAAGCAAACTGTTCAAACGTTTCACAAAGGCAGAGGGATCTTCCAGTTGTCCACCTTCGCTGAGCATGGCCTGTTCAAAGAGGATTTTACTCCATTCAACAAATCGATCTTCATCCGACTCATTATCCAGACGATGGACCAGCGAATGCTCAACATTAATTTCGAGAATAGGCTTAGTGTCAGGAATTTCATGCCCGGCCTGCTTGAGCATTTTTTGTAAATGCACCGCCATCTCTTCATTCTCCAACACAATACAGGAAGGCGAATCGGTCAACCGTTGACTGACTCTGACTTCCTTAACGTCATCACCTAAGGCTTTGGTTATTCGCTCAATCAAACCCTTATTTGCTTCTGCAGCTTCCTCTGCATCGGACGCATCCTCATCGTCAAGCTTGCCCAGATCCAGTTCACCCTTTGCAATCGATGCAATAGTCTTCCCATCAAACTCTGCCAGATGAGAAGTCAGCCACTCGTCCACACGATTGGATAACAAGAGAACTTCGATACCCTTCTTACGGAAAATCTCCAGGTGCGGGCTATTCTTCGCTGCAGCAAAACTATCAGCCGTCACGAAATAAATCTTATCCTGACCTTCTTTCATGCGTGCAATATAGTCCTGCAATGAAACCGTTTCTTCATCAGTATCTGATTGCGTTGAAGCAAAGCGTAGCAAGCCAGCAACGCGTTCTTTATTAGCAAAATCTTCTGCCGGGCCTTCTTTCAAAACCTGGCCAAATTGCTCCCAGAATTCTGCGTATTGCTCGGGTTCATTCTTAACCATACTTTCAAGATGGCTCAAAATCTTTTTCACCGAAGCGCCTTTTATTGAATCGATGAACTTGTTCTTCTGGAGAATCTCACGAGAGACATTCAACGGCAGGTCATCTGAATCCACTACACCACGAATGAATCGTAAGTATTGCGGCATAAGATGCTCTGAATCATCCATAATAAATATACGCCGCACATATAATTTAATACCGTGCTGTCCATCGCGGTCATATAAATCAAACGGCGCTCGTTTGGGGATATAAAACAGCGTCGTATAGACCTGATTGCCTTCAACCTGATTATGTAACCAGGACATCGGGTCTTCAAAGTCATGACCTATATTTTTGTAAAACTCTTTGTAATCATCGTCCGAAATTTCTCGCTTGCTGCGCTTCCAGAGTGCTGATGTGTTGTTAATCGTTTCGAACTCTTCTTCCTTACCCTCTTCTTCTGAGAGCAACTGGATAGGCAAGGAAATATGGTCGGAATACTTTTTAATAACCGAGCGGACGCGAAATGCCTCAAGGAATTCATCTTCATCAGCACGTAGATGTAGCACAACATCCGTACCCCGGGCCTCTTTCTTAACGCTTTCCAGGGTATAGCTGCCTTCGCCAGATGAGGTCCATTCAATGGCCTCATCAGCGCCAGCACGGCGAGTGGTCAGCGTCACCTTATCAGCAACAATAAATGAAGAGTAAAAACCCACCCCAAACTGACCAATCAGCTCCATATCCTGACTTTGATCACCGGAAAGCGATTCGAAAAATTGACGTGTACCCGATTTTGCTATTGTGCCAATATTCTCTACGACTTCTTCCCTTGTCATACCAATACCGTTATCACTAATCGTCACGGTACGCTGCTCTTTATCTACAGTGACCCGTACGCGCAAGTCGCTATCACCATCAAACAAAGCATCATTAGACAAAGCCTCAAAACGCAGCTTGTCGCAGGCATCAGATGCATTGGAAATTAATTCACGCAGAAAAATTTCCTTATTGGAATAAAGCGAATGAATCATCAAGTGAAGCATCTGGCGAGCTTCAGTTTGGAATTCCAGGGTTTCTTTTTTGGTTTCAGTCGTCATTTTTCAGTTCCGTAAATGCTAATTTTAAGATAAAAGTATAATGGGGTTTTTTTAACTCAATTCAAGGCCTTCATGGTGCAATAGCCAACGCTTTATAGATATCATTTTTCCATCCCTGTTTCCGGCAAACCCACCTAACCCTGAAGCAGAAATAACCCGGTGGCAGGGCACAAGCACAGGAACAGGATTTTCCCGGCAGGCACCACCGACGGCTCTAGGGCTGCTGCCTAACTTTCTTGCAAGCTCTCCATAGGTCAAAACCTCACCAGCACGAATTGTTCGTAAGGCTTGCCAGACTGTTTTCTGGAAGGGGGTTCCTATGAATTTTACGGAAAATTCCAGCTCAACGTTCGCCTGCTCCAGGTAAGCCTGCAAACTGTCTACAGCCATAACGGCATCAGCATGGAGGGGGTTTTTGCAAGCGCGCTTACCGAGGAAATCAACTCTACTGACGGAACGCCCGTCCATTTTCAACCCGAGCGAACCAAACTGCCAGGGAAGAATAGCGTCGTATTCTGATGATTTAAGAATAGGCCGTGGCATGGGAAATGGCAGTGTCACCCTTGTTGATCATTCCTGCCAGGCAACAGGAAATAATGAGGCCGGAGCACCTTACGGTGCAAACAGCCTGCACAACTCGTTTTGTTTTACAGTTTTTCTCTAATACGTGCTGACTTACCAGACCTTTCACGCAGATAATACAGTTTAGCGCGACGAACGGCACCACGGCGTTTAACGGTTATGCCGCCAATCCCTGTACTGTGCGTCTGAAAAACACGCTCGACGCCTTCGCCATGAGAAATCTTACGAACGGTAAAAGCAGAATTAAGGCCGCGATTACGCTTGGCAATCACGACACCTTCAAAGGCCTGCAAACGCTCCCGCTCACCCTCTTTCACTTTCACCTGAACAACGACAGTATCGCCTGGCGAAAAGTCAGGCACATCGCTCTTCATTTGCTCTTTTTCGAGTTGCTGGATAATGTTACTCATCACTCTTTCCCTATATAACGGGTTAAAAAATATTACAACGTGCTTTCCTTAATATATTCATCAAGTAATTCCCGCTGCAAACTGCTTAACTGGCAATTATCTAGCAAATCAGGACGCCTTTGCCAGGTTCGCCCCAATGATTCTTTCATCCGCCACTTTTCAATCGCAGCATGATCGCCGCTGAGTAAAACAGCCGGAACAGAAGATCCTTCACTCTTTTCAGGTCGGGTATAGTGCGGAAAATCGAGCAATCCATCAGAAAAAGAATCAAACTCCACTGATTTCGGATCACCAACCGTCCCGGGAAGCAAACGGACAATCGCATCAATCATCACCATTGCCGCCGGTTCACCACCACTGAGAACATAATCCCCAACTGACCATTCTTCATCGACAAACCGATCAATCACTCGTTCATCAATACCTTCGTACCGCCCTGCCAATAGTGTGAGCCCTGGCAGGGTACTAAAATGTTTAACGGCGTCCTGATCGAGTTGCCGTCCTTGTGGCGAGAGATAAATCACCGGACCCACTGCACCCGCCTCCTGGCTTGCCATAATGGTCGCCGCCAACGGTTGCACCTGCATAACCATTCCCGGACCACCACCATATGGCCGATCATCAACACGACCATTCCTGTCCTGAGTGAAATCCCTTGGATTCCAGGTTTGCAAAGAAAAAATGTCTGTCTTTGCCGCTCGTCCTGTCACTCCAAACTGGCAATAGGATGTCAGCATTTCAGGGAACAATGTCACTACATCAATGCGCATGTATTACCAGAGCTGGCCTGTAACTAGTAATTCTTATCCCAGTCAACAAGCATTTCTCTTCTCTCAAGACTAACCTCTAACACGGTATTCCCCATCACAAAGGGAATAAGCCGTTCACGCTCACCAATAACCACCAGAACATCGTGAGCTCCGGTTTCAAGCAAGTGATCTATCTTGCCCAGAGGCTCGCCTTGCCTGTTAATCACAGCAAGTCCCGTCAGGTCATTCCAGTAAAACTCATCAGCCTGCAATTTGGGCAGCTGGTCGCGTAATATCGAGAGTTCAATCCCAATCATCTGGTAGGCAATATCTCTGTCGTCACAGTGCTTTAGTTTGACGACAATTCCTTTACCCTGAACTCTGCCAGCTTCTACTTCCCTGATTTGCCATTCGCCAGCTTGAAAAAGGTACCAGGGCTGATAATTCAGGATATTCTCTCGGGGTTTGGTGTAGGAAAAAACCTTCACCCAACCTCGAACACCGTGCACACCGGATATTCGACCGACAGCTAGTCGCTGCTGCTCGTCGTTTTCCAATTACTGTTGCTGATCCTTGATTAGCTTTGCAACGCGATCAGAGGGCTGAGCACCCTGACCTATCCAGTGTTGAATACGATCAACATCCATGCGCAAACGTTCTTCCTGCCCTTTTGCTAGCGGGTTAAAGAAACCGACACGCTCAATGTAACGACCGTCACGGCGGTTGCGGCTATCGGTTACTACCACATGATAAAATGGGCGTTTTTTTGCACCGCCGCGGGACAAGCGAATTGTCACCATGAATATATCCTCAAATCTGCTTAAAAAATGCAGCAACGATCACTGCTTTGGTAAACCCGCCATTGTACTGGCTTTGTAACAAAAGTGAAGGAAATTAACTGGATCTTGTAAATTATTCCACTGCGCATGAAACCATCGTAAAAAATCCTCACCAAGGAATCACATGTCGATTAATTTTACATTCAATTTGAAATGAGTATTTGGCTTTAATTTATCGGTAACTGTTTATTTATAGTGTATTTTAATCAAAACACAACCCAGTCGCAGCCTCACATTTTGACGGAATTATTTACACAACGCCCCGGCACGGATGATCGTTTCACTGTAAGCCCTTGATTATCCGAGCTGACAATATATTGGCACAGGGCTTGCTTTGTAGTAATGCAAGAACAATAAAGGGCAGGTAACCCAATCTACCGATAGAGTTTGGTTAATGCCAAATGGAACAAGGTCACCGCAACAATAATAAATTCGGTGCGCCGGAGGAGATCCCTTAATAATGTAAGAGTCGTTAAGGTTACAAAAGCGATCCAGTGGATCGCTTTTTTTTATTCCCGCTTAAAAAGGGAACCCCTGCGGCATCTTGCCTTTCATTCCTCGCATCATTTTCTTCATACCGCCACCAGACATTTTCTTCATCATCTTTTTCATTTGCATAAACTGCTTCAATAACCGATTCACATCCTGAACCTGGGTACCCGAGCCATTCGCAATTCGCTTGCGCCGCGAGCCCTTGATTGAATCTGGAAAGCGTTTTTCTGCCGGCGTCATAGACCGAATAATCGCCACCATTTTGTGGAGTTCTTTATCGTTGACCTGATTTTTTACAGCATCTGGAATTTGCCCCATCCCTGGCAACTTATCCATCATCCCCGATAAATTCCCCATATTGGTCATTTGTTCGAGCTGATCATGAAAATCCTCCAGGTTAAATCGCTTTCCTTTGCCGAGTTTTTTAGCGAGTTTCTCTGCCTTACCGCGATCAATTTTTTGTTCCGCCTCCTCAACCAGCGTCAGAATATCTCCCATACCGAGAATTCTTGACGCAATGCGATCCGGGTGAAAAGGTTCCAGAGCTTCCGTTTTTTCACCAACGCCCAGGAATTTAATCGGCTTTCCGGTAATTGCTCTGATGGATAAGGCCGCACCACCACGCGCATCCCCATCGGTTTTTGTCAAAATAACACCGGTGAGTGGCAACGCGTCATTGAACGCTTTCGCCGTATTGGCCGCATCCTGCCCTGTCATGCTATCAACAACAAACAATGTTTCCGTTGGCTGAACCGCTGCGTGAATATCCTGAATTTCACGCATCATTTCTTCGTCAATGTGCAAGCGCCCCGCCGTATCTATGATAACGACATCGACAAACTCTTTTCTCGCCTGCTCCAAGACCGCTTTGGCAATCTCAACCGGCTTCTCATTTACCTCACTCGGATAAAAGCTGGCACCCACCTGCCCTGCCAGCGTTTTCAATTGCTCTATGGCGGCTGGACGATATATGTCACAACTCGCCACCATTATCGACTTTTTATGGCGTTCTTTTAACCAGCGGGCAAGCTTGGCAACGCTGGTCGTTTTACCTGCGCCCTGTAAGCCCGCCATCAATACGACAACCGGGGGTTGCGCCTGTAGATCCAGCTCGTCACAGGCTTCGCCCATAATGCTAACCAGCTCATCATTAACGATCTTGATCAGCGCCTGGCCTGGCGAAAGACTTGTCAGAACTTCCTGACCAACGGCTCGCTCGCGAACTTTCTCAATGAACGCCTTTACAACAGGCAAAGCAACGTCCGCCTCCAGCAGTGCCATCCGCACATCCCGAAGGGCTTCCTTGATATTTTCTTCAGACAGGCGGCCCTGGCCACGCAAGTTTTTAATCGTAGTCGCTAGTCTGTCACTTAAATTGTCAAACATTCTGATTTCTCAATTTTCTTGCTGGGACGACAAATTATAGCGAAACTGTCACTTCACGCATAACATTGTTAAAAATAGCCGGTTGAGTCGCCGAGAGCCTTTCAAGAACCCGTCGAGTTGTGCGATGATTGGGCTTTCATCGTGAAACGAACAAGTAATGAATACAATCTGGCTATCCTGCCTGGCGATACTGACCTATTTAACCACGAGTGCTGGCCTGGCTCTACGCCTAAAAAACAACATCGTGCCGAATCCTCCTGGAAAATACCGGGGACGCCTGCTTGCCCTGGGGTTTTGCGCCGCCTTTTTGCATGCCGCTGCCCTGTGGCCCAGTTTGATTACTCCGCAGGGAATGAACCTGAATTTTTTCAATGCTGCCTCCTTGATTGCATTACTGACAGCTGTTGTTCTGCTCACTTCCTCTATCAAACAGCCGGTTGAAAGCCTGGGTATCCCCATATTACCCATTGCTGCAGGGTGTATCGCGTTAACGGTTATTTACCCCAATCAGGCACATAATTTATCAGGTGGGCACTGGAAGCTCGATCTTCATATCCTGTTTTCAATACTGGCTTACAGCGTTCTGGCCATCGGTGCAATCCAGGCTCTACTGCTTGCCTTGCAGGAAAAGCACCTGCGTAATCGTCAACCTGGCGGTTTTATCCGTGCCCTTCCCCCCATGCAAGTGATGGAATCACTTCTATTCCAGATGATCGGGACAGGTTTTTCATTATTGAGCGCAGCTCTACTCACGGGGATTATTTTCATTGATGATATTCTTGCACAACACCTTGCCCATAAAACGATCTTATCCTTTATTGCATGGGGCGTCTTTGCAATACTGCTGTGGGGCAGATGGAAATTTGGCTGGCGTGGCCGCACAGCAATCCGCTGGACGCTAACAGGCTTCACTTTCTTGCTCCTCGCCTATTTCGGCAGTAAATTTGTACTTGAACTGATATTAAATAACGTATGAATGCAAAAACCACATTTGGCCTGCTTTGCCTGATTCTTGCCTATCTGCTGTTAATTCCTGGCCTGTTCAAACCCATGATTTCAATAACGGGGACACTCGATAAAGCAGAAATGGTTAAGCTCGGGAAAAACATCATTTCTGAAAATGCAGAGTTACCCCGTTTTCTAAAGGCAACGGCTACTCGCCTCATTAGCCAGCTGCATATTGATGGAGAAGTGGTTGCTTATCAGAAAACTCGAAGTATCACAGGAACAGTGAAAGACCTGGCAACTTCTGGCAACTATCCAGTTGCTTTTTTAATTGCACTTTTCAGTATCATTATACCTGTCACCAAAGGGCTATTAATAACCGCTAGCCTTTTACTCAAACGCTCACCCTATTCAATCAGGGCGAGTAATTTAAGCAACCTCATGAGCAAGTGGTCTATGGCAGATGTCTTTGTTATCGCTATCATCGTAGCCTATATGGCTGCTAACGCTTCAGGGCAGTCCGGTGATCTGCTCACGATGAATGCGGTTTTTGGTCAGGGTTTTTATTTTTTTCTGAGCTATTGCCTGCTATCCATACTATCAGCGCAGCTACTCAAAGTGCCAGACATCTCTAATAAATCCTTACAAACATAGATTCAATATTAGGCTAACGACTTGGACGACATACCTTTAGGCATTCTTTTTGCGGCACTCATTTTTCTGGTTTTTTTATCAGCGTTTTTCTCTGGTTCAGAAACTGGGCTCATGACGCTTAATCGCTATCGATTAAAACACCTTGCTCAGAAAAAGCACCGTGGCGCTGTCCGCGCATCTAAATTACTTGAGCGCCCGGACCGTCTGATTGGATTAATACTGCTCGGAAATAATCTAGCTAATATTCTCGCCTCATCAATCACGACAATTATTGCATTGAGGTTATCAGGCGAAGCCGGAATAGCGATTGGCGCTGGCCTGCTAACACTCGTTATTTTAATCTTCGCGGAAGTCACACCAAAAACACTGGCTGCCCTGCACCCGGAACGCATCGCATTCCCTGCTGCGTTCGTGTACACCCCGCTTCTCTGGGTACTTTACCCACTGGTTTTTGTTGTCAATTTAATCGCAAACAACATTCTCAAATTATTTGGCGTCTCTCAGGAAAGCTCTAACGGCAGTGCACTAAGCCAGGAAGAATTGCGGACAGTTGTACTGGAAGCCGGTGCAATTATCCCTAAACGCCATCAATCGATGCTACTGAACATTCTCGATCTGGAAAAAATTACTGTCGAAGACATCATGATCCCCAGAAATGAAATCTCCGGTATTGACCTGGATGATGACTGGAATCAAATTGAACAACAGCTCGTTAACTCAAGGTATACCCGCCTGCCAGTCTACCGAGGCGCAATCAATCAGATTGTTGGCTTTGTTCACCTGCGCAGGCTACTTCGCTTTCTGACGCACAATGAACTCAATAAAGAAAAATTCATTGACGCAATACGCGAGCCTGTTTTCATCCCTGAATACACCCCCTTAAGTCAACAGCTACTCAACTTTCAACGGTCGCACCGCCGCGTCGGTCTCGTCGTTGATGAGTATGGTGATATTCAAGGACTAGCAACGCTGGAAGATATTCTTGAAGAGGTCGTTGGAGAGTTTCTGATTGATACTCATGCAGCCAGTAAAGATTACACCACCCAGAAAGATGGCAGTGTTCTAGTGGACGGTGGAACCAGTGTTCGGGAGCTAAACCGTGCGCTTAACATAGAGCTGCCGACAGATGGTCCAAAAACATTGAATGGCCTTATTCTGGAATACATGGAAGATATTCCTCCGCCAGATACCAGCCTGTTGCTGGCACGTTACCCGGTTGATATTGTGCAAACAAAAGATAGTTTCGTTAAAACACTCCGCCTGCACCCCAATATGCGCCAACCGCTCAAAGAAGAAATAGAAGAGTGATGCGCGCAGGTTTTAAGCTATCGCTAACGCTACATCTTTTCTGTAACTGCTTCGACTGCCTCAGACAATCGAGCCACTGAAAACACCTGCAGCCCATCCGGCGCAGATTTCGGCGCATTCGCTGCAGGAACAATCGCTTTTTTGAAACCTAATTTAACGGCTTCGCGCAATCTCTCCTGCCCATTTGGCACGGGGCGAATTTCCCCAGCCAAACCAACTTCTCCAAAAACCACCAGGTCTGTCGGTAACGGTTTATCCCTAAAACTGGAAAGAACAGCAAGCAGGACAGGTAAATCGGATGCCGTCTCACTCACTCTGACACCGCCAACAGCATTCACGAACACGTCCTGGTCGCTCATGTGAATTCCCCCATGTCGATGCTGAACGGCAAGCAACATAGCCAAACGATTCTGATCCAGACCCAGCGTAAGCCGCCGAGGGCTGGGTAACTGACTATCATCAACTAGTGCCTGCACTTCAACCAGCAATGGTCGCGTACCTTCCATGGTCACCATCACCACACTGCCTGCGACCGGCTCTTCATGCCTGGATAAAAAGATAGACGATGGATTACGCACTTCTTTCAGCCCTTTATCCGTCATAGCAAAAACACCTAACTCGTTAACCGCGCCGTATCTGTTTTTTATCGCACGGATAACACGGTAACGACCGCCTACATCACCTTCAAAATACAATACTGTATCAACCATGTGCTCGAGCACACGAGGTCCAGCCAACGCGCCTTCCTTAGTCACATGCCCAACAAGGAATAAAGCAGTCCCTGTTTGCTTGGCGAAGCGCACCAGTTGTGCGGCACTTTCTCTAACCTGTGAAACAGAACCAGGCGCCGATTGAAGCATGCTCGAATACACTGTCTGAATAGAGTCGATCACGACTACTTTGGGCAATTCCTGACAGCAAATTTCGAGTATCCTTTCAACCGAAGTTTCAGCGAGAAGATTTAAAAACCCTGCATCAACATTTAAACGCTGAGCACGCATAGAAACCTGCTCCAGGGACTCTTCACCCGTGACATAGAGCGTTTTCAACGTTTTTGAAAATTCAGCTAATGCCTGTAATAATAATGTCGACTTACCGATACCCGGGTCGCCACCGATTAACACAACAGAACCTGCAACCAGGCCACCACCTAACACTCGATCCAGCTCAGCAAGCCCTACCTGAGATCGAGATTCCTGACCTGGCTTTACATCCGCAAGTTTTTGCACACCGGGTTTAACCGCACCGGCATAGCCACTGAAACGATTGCCTTTTGCTGTTGAACTGCTATCCACTGTAATTTCCGTCAGCGTATTCCAGTCTCCACATTCTGCGCATTGCCCAGCCCACTTATTCGCCTGAGCGCCGCAGGCAGTACAACTAAAAAGTATTTTTGATTTTGCCATCCCTGCTAGCTCACTCCCTTTGATTGATAGTAACGCTTCACTCTTGGGGTAATATTACAGAACAATTCGTAACTAATAGTCCCGGCGAAGTCGGCAACCTCATTCACAGACAAGCACTCTCCCCACAACTCGACCTCATCCCCCACCTGCGCGTGAGGGGAGTGAGCAAGGTCAATGGTAATCATGTCCATGGAAACACGGCCAACCAGATAACAACGCTTAGCATTAACATAGACGGGCATCCCGGTTGGCGCATGCCGAGGGTAGCCATCACCATAACCGATGGCTGCAACTCCCACCGTTGTGTCTTTTTCACAAACGCAGTTACCCCCATAGCCTATGGCTTCACCTTTTTTCACTTGCCTGACAGCGATCAATTGCGTTGTCAATGACATCACAGGTTTCAGTTCTGTCGGGTAGGCATCTCGATACGCAAAGGGCGACGAGCCATATAGCATAATGCCCGGCCTCACCCAGTCGTAATGAGCGTTATCGCGGCTTAATAAACCAGCTGAATTAGCCAGAGATTTTTTACCGCTGTGCTTTATAGCCAGGCTTTCAAAAATATCGGATTGCTGCTTGCTCTCAATCCGTTCCGGTTCATCCGCACAGGCAAAGTGAGACATCAGTCCCAGGGCAGATGAAATCGACGGCATCTTGTCAATTGCCTGTATAAGTTGATCATAATCTGCAGGGTCGAAGCCCAGTCGATGCATGCCAGTGTCAAATTTTATCCAGGCCGAAAGGCTAGCATTCAAGTTTGCTTGTTGAATCCAGTGAAGCTGGGAATGGTCGTGCAGGGTTATTTCGATATTATGATCAATCGCCAACTGTAATTCAGAAGCGTCGAAGATACCTTCAAGCAGAACCAGGGGCGTCTGTATTCCTGAGTCGATGAGAGTCAATGCCTCGTCAAGAGAAGCAACAGCAAAAGCATCTGCGTCTGCCAGTGCCTTTGCGACTTCAACGATTCCGTGACCATAGCCATCAGCCTTAATTACTGCCATTATTTTACTATTCGGAGCAGCGACTTTAGCGATTGAAAGGTTATAAGCAAGGGCAGCAGTATTTATAGTGGCTCGTACCGGCCGGGTCATTCAAACCCCTCACCCTGATATGACGAAGCGGTGAAATTTTCAAAGCGTGTATGCTGGCCCAGAAATGTCAGTCGACGCATACCTATCGGCCCATTTCTCTGCTTACCAATGATAATTTCTGCAGTCCCTTTATCCGGACTGTCTTCGTTATACACTTCATCGCGATAAATAAACATAATCACATCTGCATCCTGCTCTATCGCACCCGACTCGCGCAGATCAGACATGATCGGCCTTTTATTCGGGCGCTGCTCTAATCCGCGATTAAGCTGTGATAAGGCAACAACAGGTACCTGCAACTCTTTTGCAAGCGCTTTCAAAGAACGGGAAATTTCAGAAATCTCGTTCGTTCTGTTTTCACTCCGGCCATGCACCTGCATCAACTGAAGATAGTCGATAATGATAATCCCCAGGTTGTGTTCTCTTTTGAGTCGTCTTGCACGAGCACGTAATTCGGTAGGCGTCAGTGCAGGCGTGTCATCAATAAATAGTGGTGCTTCGGTCAAGATACTGACTGCTGATGTCAGGCGAGGCCAATCATCATCTTCAAGTTTTCCAGTTCTGATTTTGTGTTGGTCAATGCGACCAAGGGAAGACATAAGGCGCATTGCTAACTGTTCGCCAGGCATCTCCATACTAAAAACAGCGGTTGTCACCTTATCTTTAATGGCTGCATTTTCAGCAATGTTCATCGCAAAAGAAGTTTTACCCATTGAAGGTCGGCCAGCGACGATTACCAAATCAGATGGTTGTAATCCAGTCGTCATTTCATCGATATCAGTAAAACCAGTCGACACACCTGTTAACGCACCTTCCTGATGAAACAGCATATCAATACGATCAACAGCACCGCTCAACAAATCCTTAATATTTCTAAAACCTGAACCACGCGTATTACCCTGATCCGAGATACTGAAAACTAGCCGCTCAGCATTATCCAGCAACTCAGGTGCGTCTCGACCCTCAGGTTGATAAGCGCTGTTCGAAATATCGGTTCCGACACTTGCCAGTTGGCGCAGCACAGAGTTTTCTCTCACAATCTCTGCATAGGCTCGAATATTAGCGGCACTTGGAACGTCTTTGGCAAGCAACCCCAAATATGCCAGTCCCCCAGCATCTTCCAGCGAGCCTTGAACGCTTAACCATTCAGACAGAGTGACCACATCACAAGGTCTGGATTTATCGATTAAATCTCTGGTCGCCTGAAAAATTAGTCGGTGATCGCGCCGGTAAAAATCTTCTTCATTCAGCAGGTCTGCGATTTTGTCCCAGCTCTCATTATCCAGCAGCAAGCCACCCAGTACTGACTGTTCGGCCTGAATAGAATGCGGGGGTATTTTAAGGCGATCGGTGGCGTAGTCAGAATCAGAATGTACTGGAGTAAATTCAGACATGGTAACTCCATGGGCAATGGGATTTTATCTGTGGTATTTCCATCTTCTGAATATACAACAAAAGTCAATCAACAGGCATCGGAATTTAACGCCACAGATCAACAAAAAAACCCGAAAAAATCCCGGGCATAAAGCCCGGAATTAAGGCAGATCACTCAGAGACAATCTGTAATGTAATATCAGTTGTAACGTCAGTGTGCAGATGGATTCCAACGGGGAACTCGCCGAGTTGGCGAAAAGCACCTTCTGGCAGTCTAACTTCATTGCGATCAATATCAACACCTGCTGCAGTGACTGCTTCGGCGATATCGATTGTACCAACAGAACCAAATAATTTACCCTCTTCACCTGATTTCGCCGTAATAGTAACCACCATATCTTGCAGCTTTTCAGATCGGGTAACCGCAGTAGCCAACGTTTCTGCAGCTGCCTGCTCGAGTTCAGCGCGACGCTCTTCGAAAGCCTTAATCTGCTCTTCTGTGGCAGGAGTAGCCTTACCCGCAGGTATCAAAAAATTCCTACCATAACCTGGTTTAACATTAACCCTGTCACCAAGGTTTCCCAGGTTGGCTACTTTTTCCAGCAAAATAATTTCCATCGTACTACCCTTTCAATTTAAGTGACTAAGACACCGCCAATAAAGGTGTCTTAAAATGATTCTGCAATACTAACCTTTATGAGAATCACAATACGGAATCAATGCGAGAAAACGAGCTCGCTTAATTGCAGTTGATAGCTGGCGCTGATATTTTGCTTTAGTGCCAGTAATACGACTAGGAACAATTTTTCCTGTCTCAGAGATATAGTTTTTTAAAGTGGCTATATCCTTGTAATCAATTTCTTTAACACCATCTGCGGTAAACCGACAGAATTTACGACGACGAAAAAAACGCGACATAATAATAACCTCTAATTTTTAAACCGAAACTCATTCGGTCAATATTTCAATTTCATCTGCATGTAGTTCGATGCTGAGATCAGCCGACCGATACCCTGCACGACTGACAAACCCTTTAACCTTGACCTGCGTTCCAACCGCTAATTTCTGAACTCTTGATGCTATCGGATCACCGGCAGCAACGACGCGTACTGTGCAATTAACCTTTCGCGTATGTCCTGCTTCAGCCTGATCGGATGCATGTTTAATATATATACGACCAACCTTGATTCCTGCAGGGGTAGTTTTCACTTTAGCTAATTCAGCAACTACACCGCACAAAACAAACTGATTACACTGTTCCACGTTAACTGTAATTACTCAGCGCTGGCTGCATCACCTTCATCTACTGGCGCTGCCGGCGGCGTTTCTACAGGCGGTTCGCTCGGCTTTTCAGCTGGCGAACTCTCTTCAGAGGAATCTCGACGCGGTGATGGCGAGCTATCACGGTCATCCGGTTTTTTCGCCAAAATAGACTGCTCAGTAACGGCCTCCTTTTTCGAAACAACCAGATTACGCAGAATGGCATCATTAAAACGAAAACCACTGTCCAGTTCATCAAGCGCTTCCTGTGTGCATTCAACATTCATCAGGACGTAATGCGCTTTGGCTAATTTCTGAATCGGGTAAGCCAGTTGACGGCGTCCCCAATCTTCCAGGCGGTGAATAGCGCCACCCGTCGACTCAATCGTCGTGCGGTAACGTTCGATCATAGCAGGAACCTGCTCGCTCTGATCCGGGTGGACCAGAAATATAATTTCATAATGGCGCATTATCGCTCCCTATGGTTTTAACAGTTTGCAGATAGAGCCTGCAAACAAGGAGACCCGGTGATGCCGGGAAATGCGCGATTGTACGGACTTTCATTTGCTGATGCAATAAAAAACCCCGCAACATGGCGGGGCTTTTGCAAGAGCTTATCGCTCTCTAGTCATCTGCAGCATTCAACGGGTCCGTCCCATTAGCCACCTCAGTACCATCATTGGTACCCCCGCCATCCGTATCCGGATTTAATGGATCAGTACCAATACCTTGCTGGCTGGCTTCCTGACCATCGGTCAAACCATCACCATCGGTATCAGGGTTCAGTGGATCGGTCCCCTTATAGGCAATTTCCACAAAGTCATTCATCCCGTCCATATCTGTATTAGCTAACAAGGGGTTCGTCCCATAGGTATTCACTTCTTCCCCATCGGTTAATCCCTCGCCATCGGTATCGGCCACATTCGGGTTTGTACCCAGATTCAGCTCCTGAGCATCCGTCAGACCATCGCCATCACTATCTAAAGAATCGTCATTAGCATTCAATGGGTTGGTACCTAGCTGCACTTCATCACCATCATTAACGCCGCCACCATCGGTATCGGCGATGAATGGATCAGTACCATAAGTACCAGTTTCTTCAGCATCACTCAAACCATCGCCGTCACTGTCCTGAACCGCAGCACAGGCACCCAGCGACGTTAGATTCAATGCCTGGGATGACAGCTGCTGACGACCCGATCCCAGATAAAGCGGAACAGTCGGCGAATTCAGTGTAAAGCAGGCATCAGACGAAGACGGTGTAAAGTCAAAACCATCCTGCCCGTTATTCCAGACATTCAACTTGTACACAAGGTTGTCGATGTTTGCGTTGTTATTCAACACATCGTCTGACTCGAAGCTAAACGGCGTGTACCCGTTATACCCACCGGTAGATTCAACCAGACCCTGATAACTCAGACCGGTACTGGTGCCACCGCCTGTGACGCGGACACTCCACTCACCCGTCCCACAGTCTTTCCAGATGAAGACACCGGTATCGGTCGCTGAATCATAGGCCGGCTGACCACACTCAGTCGCTGGCGGTGAGACAGAACAACTACCCAGGGTGTTCAGGTTTAAAGGTGACGTCACTTGCTGTCTGCCAGCACCGAGATACAAGGGGACGTTCGGGCCCGCCGGTGCAAAACAGGCGTCATTCGCAACCGGATCAAAGTCAAAACCATCTTCACCGTTATTCCAGACACCCATCACATATTCAAGACGCTCATTACTGGCAAGATTATTCAAAACATCATCCGCTTCAAAACTGTAAGGCGTGAAGCTTGCAAAGCCCCCTGTAGACCCGACAGCACCTTGATAGGTTAGACCGGTTGATGTGCCACCGCCCGTCACACGGACTCGCCAGAGTCCACTGCCGTCACAGAGATCCCACAGGAAAACACCAGCCTCAGTCGCACGATCATAAGCAGGCTCAAAACAGGCTGTTGAGATAGCGGACTCAACCGCATCATCGATACCATTACCATTGGCATCTGTTCCACCCTGTGCATCATTCCCATTAATCATGCCGTCATTATTAGTATCCAGTGACGCATAACTACCCGTAGCCATATCGTAGGCAGTTCCGTTGTTTGAAGCGTTCTGACTTTCAAGATCAAGAAAGTCTGGTATGCCATCACCATCCGTATCACGAGGGGAAGTAATCGTACCCTGCTGATTCACCAGATCATCAACGATGCCATTACCATCGGCATCAAATAAACCAACCTCTACAACGTCGGGTATCGAATCATTATCACTGTCCAGGTCAAAACCATTCAAAATACTGTCACCGTCAGCATCCAACAGATTCCGACTGCCTGTTACAACCACATCGTCAACCCCCGCTTCAACGAGTGAACCGGAGCCATTATCCGCAGCTTCAACCAACAGGCGAACCGATTGGCCAGCGTATTGACTGATATCGGCATTAAATGCTGTCCATGAAGCTGAACGGTTTGTGTTGTTACCCACCTGAGTCAGCAACCCGACTGTATTTCCGCCAACCACTAAGCTGGCCCGGAAAAAATCATCACTGCCAGCATTATTGAGATGGCCAAAATAATAATTAAATTTCAGACTGACAGGACCACTTGCCGGTACTGTGAATGCAGGTGATCGCGCGGATGTAACACCACTATCAATATCATACGTGCCGACAGAGCTACCCGCTGCAGCCTGAGTCACTAACGCACGGGACCCACTGGTCGTATTATTTAATTGCAGCGTCGTTCCGCCATTCGAGGTTGCCTGAGGGTTAGCAACTTCCCATCGACCGGTTGACGCCGAATCAGACCCATTGGGATTTGTCACCCAACCGAGATTCGTTTCAAAATTATCGTTAAAAACTGTGATCGATCCACTGGATGCTTTTTCGGCTGTATTTGTTATCCCATCGTTATCGGTATCAACATCACTGTTATCACCGACACCATCACCATCCGCATCATTGGTTTCATTCGGGTTATTTGGAAAGGCATCACTATTGTCGCCAACGCCATCACCATCCGAATCAACACTCTCGTTCGGGTTAAACGGGAACGCATCATTTACATCGAGCACCCCATCGTTGTCATCATCAGGATCGACGCTATCCAGAATTCCATCACCATCTGAATCGACATCCGGTGACACTTCAAGAAATACAGTAGCCGAACCATTTTCTGTTAGTTTATAAATCGTGCCGGCATTCAAACTTGCATACGTATCTACAACACCACTTGGCCAGCGCACCTCAATAGAAGCATTTGGATTCGAACCCAGACCCACATGGACGCGCATGTGATTCTGTGACCAGCGGTGATAACCGCCATTTTGCTCACGGTACTGCACTTTCCCATCAGGCGTCGTGATGTGAATAATAGACCCTGTTCCATCTCGGTTTGAGGTAGTGCCTACAAGATCAAACTCTATCCAGCGATTCGCGTTACCCATATTACGGAATAGCTGTTTAGGCCCACCCTTGTTAATGGGCCGCATATTGAGTCCATTAGCAACAAAAATATCTAGCTGACCATCCAGGTCATAATCGGCTGTTATTGCAATATCAGCATTGCCAGCACCATCAGCAATGGCTCCGCCAATCACACCTTCTGCTCCATGCGAACCCACTTTGACGAAAGATCCGTTGCCCTGATTCTCATAAAGGATATTTGTCAGATTTGCTGCGCCATTACGACAGGCAAAATACACATCCAGATCCATATCGTTATCGAAGTCACCACTGGCAACACTGGCACATTCAATTTTTTCAAAACCACTGGCCGCAGTCACATCCTGGAAACCACTCGTTGACCCCGTGAGTAAAACTGGGAATGAAGGCTTATCTCCAAAATAACTGGATGGTTGATCGATACTCGTGATAGCAGCACTGGACTCAATAACAAAATGCGCATAGTTCCATCGATCGCCGGCAGGGAAGATAACCTTCCACGCGCCCTCAGTCGTATTATATCCAATATAAAGCCCTTCAGAAGAGCCCGAATAGTTACGCAACCCATGATTGTTTGTATTGTTCACATCTAGCGTAAAACTGGTACCGGATGGATTAGCACCGCCCGAACCTACAAAAATGTCATTGCTGCTGTAACGATTCCATGTCTTGTCATCCACCTGCGGAAATGTCAGCGAACCGGATGTCTCAATCGTTAGCTCAATGATATTCATACCCGTCGTGTTGAGCTGCGTTTCAACTGTCGTTGAGTTAACCAGATACGCATTGCTCGGACGATCCTTGGTGATCACCTGAATCATATCGTTAAACAGGTCACCATTAAAATCGCCGACGGCAACATCAAAAACACCTTTTTTGATTGG
>JAZGER010000056.1:0-2372 GCA_036478835.1 Gammaproteobacteria bacterium
CAGTTCGTCACGCGGCCGATCCCGCCCTGGTCACAATAAAAGCCTACCAAATCGGCAATAATTGCGTGATCGATGTGATCGATAACGGCCCAGGTATCAGCGCAGAATCTGCAGATAAAATATTCGAGCCTTTTTACACGACAGAGAGTGGCGGCACTGGCCTGGGGTTATACCTTGCCCGCACACTCTGCGAAATAAACCACAGTAAGCTAAGCTATCTGTTAGATGATAAAATCAGTTGTTTCCGCATCCATTTTTCTAAAGATGGCAGTGCTGATTATTGATACCTTTTCTCATATTGAGTACCAGCATCTTTCTCTTCACAAAACACTGCTCGAACATAAAGACAATACAGCTACCTGACGCAAATACTCTCTAGCCCAACACGTCCGCTAATAAAAACACACCGGGCGTCGAGTTTGCTCACTTGTCCTGCAACACCTGATAAATCAGCGATCAAGCGTCAGCAACCTATGGCTTCTTCCCAATCAGCTCCACCTGATATCCATCCGGATCTTCAACAAAAGCGATAACTGTCGTTCCTGCATTCATCGGCCCTGCATCACGCAGGATTTTTCCACCGCGCTGGCGAATATCGTCAGCCGCCCTGTAAACATCATCGACTTCCAGGGCGATGTGCCCGTAACCGCTTCCGATATCGTAGCTTTTGGTTTCCCAATTGTGGGTAAGCTCTATGACGGTGTTTTCTTTTTCATCACCATAGCCAACAAAGGCCAGAGTGAATTTTCCCTCCGGGTAATTTTTTTTGCGCAGCAGTTTCATGCCGAGTATGTCGGTATAAAAGCTAATCGAGCTTTCAAGGTTACCCACTCTTAACATCGTATGTAACATTCGCATGACTGAACTCCGTTAGTCTTTTCTGCGGGCAGCAATACGCAAACGCAGTGCGTTCAATTTAATAAAGCCTTCTGCGTCTTTCTGATCGTAGGCGCCTTCATCATCTTCAAACGTTGCAATACGTTCATCAAACAGGGAATTGTTTTCTGACTCTCGCCCAACAACGGTCACATTACCTTTATACAGTTTAAGTCGTACTTTTCCGTTAACGACTGCCTGCGATTCGTCGATCATCTTCTGCAGCATTTCGCGTTCCGGGCTCCACCAGTAACCGTTATAAATTAGTTTGGCGTAGCGTGGCATCAGTTCATCTTTCAAGTGCGTCACTTCACGATCCAGGGTCAGTGACTCCATCGCACGGTGGGCTTTTAGCATGATTGTGCCAGCAGGCGTTTCATAACAGCCGCGTGACTTCATGCCAACGTAACGATTTTCGACAATATCATCACGCCCAATACCATTGTCACCACCGAGTTTGTTGAGTGTTTCCATCACGGTTGCCGGGCTGACTTTCTTTCCATTGATTTCGGTGATGTCGCCTTTCACATAAGTCAGCTCAAGAGTGCTTGCCCGGTCGGGTGCGTTCTCAGGCGATATTGTCCAGCGCCACATGTCTTCTTCTGGCTCGGCCCAGGGATCTTCCAGAATGCCGCCTTCATAGGAAATATGCAGTGAGTTGGCATCCATCGAGTAAGGGGATTTGTTACCCTTTTTAAAATCAACAGGAATATTATGTTTTTCTGCGTAGGCCATCAGCGTTTCACGAGAATTCAAATCCCATTCGCGCCAGGGAGCAATCACATGCACATCGGGTTTGAGTGCATAAGCGCCTAACTCAAAGCGCACCTGATCGTTACCTTTGCCAGTCGCGCCATGAGAGATAGCATCAGCACCGGTTGCGTTGGCAATTTCTATCAACCGTTTGGCGATCAGAGGACGCGCGATGGATGTCCCAAGCAGGTATTCCCCTTCATAAACAGCATTGGCACGAAACATAGGGAAAATATAGTCCCGGGCATATTCTTCGCGCAAATCCTCAATATAAATTTCCTTAACACCCATTTGCTCAGCCTTTGCCCGCGCGGGTTCCACCTCCTCACCCTGGCCGATATCGGCCGTGAAAGTCACCACTTCACAACCGTACGTGTCTTCCAGCCATTTGAGAATGATGGAAGTATCAAGACCACCGGAATAGGCAAGCACGACTTTATTGATTTTGGACATATTTTAAACCCTTAAAAAACAGCGTGGACACAGCAATTAAAGCCGTTATTATAAACGCTTTGCCTGTCAGCAGTAGCTGAACAGGCTAATCTGGCAAAATACGCTATGAAACTGACAATGACACGCCCGGACGACTGGCACTTACATGTAAGAGATGGCGATAGCCTGAAATCCGTCATCGCCCACTCCGCTCGACAATTTGGCCGGGCCATCATGATGCCCAACCTGAAATTGCCTGTGATCAATACTGCACTGGCGACGGCCTATCGAGATCGCATTCTGGCGGCTCT
>JAZGER010000057.1:0-3942 GCA_036478835.1 Gammaproteobacteria bacterium
GCTGCCCTGATAACATCCGGAAGCGGCTCCAGTTGTTGGGTATAGGCTTTATGACTAATACCCGCGCCCATTGCCGCGCCCTGCTGCAAAGCAGTCACCATATCTGGCTCGAGAGGGAAGCGCATAAAGTGAACAGCCGACGTCTTTTCATCAGTCGACCGATCCAGGTCTTCATCTGCAATAGCAAAGACAGGCGAAAAACCCTCGACTCTAAGCCAGACCTGATCTTCGATACCCAGTAGATCATTCAGCACCTGAGGGCGCTTATTTTCATCGGCCACCTCGATCATAAAAGTAGCCTGCAAATTGACAGCATCCGGGATCAAAGGATTATACGCATCCAGCTCTTCCTGGATCGCATCAGCTTCAAAGATGCGCTCAACCCGAAGCATTTCCTGAATCTGGTATTGAATGGTTAAACGGTCTTCAAAATACAGCGCTGTTATCGGCCCCAGCGGAATGCGGCGATTGCGTTTATGCTCAATCACTCGCGTTCGAAATTCCGTACGCAGCTCGGCATATTGTTCCAGAGAATAAAGATCCTTTCGTGTTAATTTTTGCATAAGATTCCTGGTAAGTCCTACAGATTGTAGGCCTTTCGTAATAGACGCATGGGGTGAACAGGGTGCTGCTGGTTTTGCAGGCCATTTTCAATCTGATGCCCCGCCATTGGGCAATCACTGCTGTAATGGTCAGGCTCCGCTTTCACTACTCGATTGACAACTGGCTTACAAATTTTCATCGATGTTTCATGGAATTCTTTCTTCACCGCATATGTGCCGTCATGGCCAGAACACCGTTCAATAGCATCCACTTCAGTATCAGGAATTAATTGCAAAATATCTCGCGTTTTCAAGCCGATATTCTGTACCCGGAGATGACAGGCAACATGATAGGAAATTCTCCCCAGCGGCTGCTTAAAGTCTGTATTCAAGCGACCATGCTTATGCCAGAGTGCCAGATACTCAAACGGGTCATACATATTGTCACGCACCAAAGCAACGTCCGGATCATCCGGAAACATGAGCGGTAACTCCTGCTTGAACATCAATACACAGGATGGAATTGCGGCTACCACATCCCACCCTTGCTTAATCAGTTTAACCAGTTGAGGGATATTATACTCTTTTGCTTTAGCGACCGCTTCAAGATCACCCAGCTCCAGCTTCGGCATACCGCAACATTTTTCTTTTTCCGTTAAACGAACGGGGATGCCGTTATGCTGAAAGACTGCAACGAGATCTTCACCAATATCAGGCTCATTGTAATTACAGTAACAGGTTGCAAACAGAGCAACCTTACCGCTCACATCACCCGTTGCCGATGAAAAACGCGTCTCGCTGGCAGTTGACAGAGAAGAGAGACGCCCACGCAATGATCTCGATTGATAATGGGGTAGTACAGCATCCGGATGAATTTCCATCAGTTCTTCGAGCACTCGCCTGCCCACTTTATTATGATTCACCGCATTGACGATTGTCGATACAATCGGGATACCGGCCAGCTTTCCAACCGTATCTGTCGACGAAATAATTTTATCGCGCGTTGACGTTTTGCCCTGCTTGAATTTTACCGCCTTGGCTCGCAACATCAGGTGTGGAAAATCAAGATTCCACTCATGCGGAGGAACATAGGGGCATTTTGTCATGTAGCACATGTCACATAAATAACAGTGGTCAACAACATCCCAGTAAACCCGTTTGCTGACGCCATCCAGCTCCAGCGTTTCAGATTCATCAATGGCATCAAATAACGTAGGGAACGCATGACAAAGGTTAAAACAGCGCCGGCATCCATGACAGATGTCATACACCCGCTCAAGCTCTTCAAACAGATTTTCTTCGTTGTAAAAATCGGGGTTTTGCCAATCCAGGGGATGGCGAGTGGGGGCCTCCAGACTTCCTTCACGCACTGACGACATCTTTTACTCCAGGCTATACATGTATACGTCTGTTTATCGTATTTCAAAAACGACAAAGGGTAGCACTTCGCTACCCTTTGTCGATTCGAACAATTACCTACATTATCCGTCTAGCGTATCAAGCGCCTTCTGAAAACGGTTCGCATGAGAACGCTCTGCTTTTGCAAGCGTTTCAAACCAGTCTGCAATTTCGTCAAATGCTTCATCGCGTGCAGACTTTGCCATTCCAGGGTACATATCAGTGTACTCGTGGGTTTCACCTGCAATCGCCGCTTTCAGGTTATCCGATGTGGCACCAATAGGTAATCCAGTCGCCGGATCGCCAACGGCTTCCAGGTATTCCAGATGCCCGTGAGCATGGCCTGTTTCGCCTTCAGCGGTTGAACGGAAAACAGCAGCCACATCATTGTAACCTTCAACATCCGCTTTAGCTGCGAAGTAAAGGTAGCGGCGGTTTGCCTGTGATTCCCCAGCAAATGCTGCTTTGAGATTATCTTCTGTTTTACTGCCTTTCAATTCCATCATTTTCTCCATTCGATGTAGTTACTAAGTGAAACTTAGCGTAGGTCACGAGCACTGTCAATGGTGCCACAATTCAATTTATCTATGAAAATTATAGCGAATTGCTATAAGAATTACCTCTAAAAATTCCTGCCTGAGCTGGCGCAATCAATCGATACATAAACAGGTGCAATTTCCGCTAGATTTTGGCACGATAGTCATTCGAAATGGAGGGACTAAATTTTGGCAAAACGCGGATCAAAAACACCAGACTTTGAAGGTTTGCTGAAAGAGCTGGAGGATATTGTCGACAAAATGGAAAAAGGCGACCTGAGTCTGGACGAGTCGCTACAAAGTTTTGAACAGGGCATCAAACTCACGCGAACCTGCCAGCAAGCAATCAAAGACGCCGAACAAAAAGTTGATGTTCTCATGCAAAAAGATGGCGACAATGCGCTCCAGCCCTTTGATACCCCCCCTGAATAGCGCAAAACTGCAAGCCTTCTCTGAACAGCACCAGTCCAGGATGACAGCTGTCCTCCTCCGTCTGCTGCCGGGAAAAAGGATCTTGCCCACCCAACTGCACCAGGCGATGCATTACAGTGTCATGGGCGGAGGTAAACGTATACGTCCATTGCTGGTGTACGCGACCGGGCAGGCCTGTAATACCCCGCCTGACGCCCAGGATATCTACGCGGCTGCCGTCGAATTTATTCATACCTACTCTCTCATTCACGATGACCTGCCCGCCATGGATGACGACGATTTGCGGCGCGGACAGCCAACCTGCCATATAAAATTTGGGGAAGCCGAGGCTATTCTTGCTGGCGATGCGCTACAGGCACTTGCTTTTAAAGTTATCGCCGATGCCCCGATGGGCGATATTACGAATAAACAAAAACTCACACTGATTAACCTTTTGGCGCAGGCCAGTGGCTCACGCGGAATGGTTGGAGGTCAATCCATCGACCTGGCATCCACAGACCAGTCTATGGGCATAGCCGAACTGGAAGACATGCATATTCACAAAACGGGAGCACTCATCCGAGCCAGCGTTCTGGGTGCCTATCAATGCTGTCCGATACAGGATACCCGCAAAGAAAAAGCGCTCAACCGCTACGCCGAATTTATTGGTCTCGCCTTTCAAATCCAGGATGACATACTGGACGTCACCGGCGATACCGGTGAAATGGGCAAAACATCAGGTGCCGATGTTGCTTTGAATAAACCAACTTATGTCTCGTTACTGGGGTTAAGCGAAGCCCGCCAACGAGTACAGGAACTCCACACATCAGCAATCGATCAATTAGCCCTTTTTTCAGAAGAAGCCGATCCGCTACGCTGGTTGTCTGCCTATATTATTTCGCGAAATAAATAAGCGCCTCCTATCCATATGCTCGCTTGCGTCGGTGCTATTCAGGGCGGATAATCATTTCATTATATGCTATTACTGTGCCAATGAATGACATCAGCTCACATCCTTTGCTTGACCAGATAAACTCGCCCAGCGATCTGCGCAA
>JAZGER010000058.1:0-5243 GCA_036478835.1 Gammaproteobacteria bacterium
ACTGGCCTGAAAGGATCTATTCATGAGTAAAAAAATACTGGTATTACCCGGTGACGGAATTGGACCGGAAATTGTAACTGAAGCGGTTAAATTGTTGAATGCCCTTCAGCAGGACGGACTGGATATTGACCTTCAGGAAGGCATTGTTGGGGGTGCAGCTTATGATGAAACGGGCACGCCGTTACCAGAGGAGACTTTGCAGGCTGCTAAAAATTCTGACGCCATTTTACTCGGTGCTGTCGGCGGACCGCAATATGAAGGTCTCGACAGACCCTTGCGGCCAGAGCAGGGTTTACTGGGCCTTCGCTCAGCGCTGGATCTGTTTTCGAATTTGCGTCCCGCAATTCTCTACCCACAGTTGGCTGAGGCGTCGACATTAAAACCGGAAGTGGTCTCTGGCCTGGATATTCTGATCGTCCGTGAATTAACCGGCGGCATTTATTTCGGTAAACCACGCGGTGTTCGCACGCTCGATAGTGGCGAAAAGGAAGGCTATAACACTTACGTTTATCGAGAGTCGGAAATAGAACGTATTGGCCGTTCCGCTTTTGAGACCGCTCGACGACGCAATAAAAAGCTTTGCTCTGTCGACAAGGCTAATGTGCTTGAAGTGACCGAACTGTGGCGTGATGTCATGGTTCGTTTGAGCAAGGAATACACAGATGTTGAGCTGAGCCACATGTATGTGGATAATGCCGCAATGCAACTGGTACGAGAGCCGAAGCAATTTGATGTCATCGTTACTGGCAACATGTTCGGCGATATTCTGTCGGATGCAGCGGCGATGTTAACCGGCTCTATCGGCATGCTTCCCTCTGCATCACTGGATGCTAATGGCCGAGGTATGTATGAGCCGATTCATGGGTCGGCTCCTGACATTGCAGGAAAGAATATTGCGAATCCATTGGCGACGATTTTATCTGTTGCGATGTTACTTCGATACAGCCTGTCTGAATTCGAATATGCGGATCGGATAGAGGCGGCAGTGAGTACAGTGCTAGATCAGGGGCTGCGTACTCAGGATATTGCAACGAGCGATAATTTTGTCAGTACCCGTGAAATGGGAGATGCAGTGGTTGCTGCACTCTAATCAGCCGCTGATTAATTCTGGACGAAACAGCGTGCGCTCTGAGGGGTCAGGTTTGCAGATTATTTTGAGCACTTAGTTATTTGAAGTAGATAAATTTACCAGTCAGTTATGTTTGGCCTTGTGGTCAGGAGTTTTTGATGAGTCGTACATTTGATGTTGCAGTTGTGGGCGCCACCGGTGCTGTTGGAGAAAGCATGCTGGAAATTCTTGCCGAAAGAAAATTCCCGGTTGGAAAAGTTTATGCGCTGGCCAGTGAGCGTTCAGCAGGTAAATCAATTATGTTTGATGGTAGCCGGCTGGTTGTTGAAGATCTATCAACCTTTGATTTTTCAAAAGTACAGATTGGTCTATTTTCTGCGGGTGCTTCTGTTTCAGAAATTTATGCTCCGAAGGCGGCAGAAGCGGGCTGCGTCGTGATCGACAACACGTCCCGCTTTCGTTACGACGAGAATATTCCCCTCGTTGTTCCAGAGGTGAATCCGGATAGCATCGCTGACTATAAAGAAACCGGTATCATCGCTAATCCAAATTGCTCGACGATTCAAATGCTGGTGGCATTAAAGCCAATTTATGATGCTGTAGGTATTGAGCGAATCAACGTGTGTACCTATCAAGCGGTTTCGGGTACGGGGAAGGAGGCCATCGAAGAGCTGGCGGGTCAAACAGCAGCATTACTCAATGGCAAGCCAATTACGGCGGAAGTCTATCCAAAGCAGATCGCTTTCAATGTATTACCACAAATCGATGTCTTTCTGGACAACGGCTATACCAGGGAAGAGATGAAAATGGTCTGGGAAACACGTAAAATCTTTGGCGACGAATCGATTCAGGTCAATCCTACGGCGGTTCGGGTGCCTGTTTTTTTTGGTCATTCTGAGGCAGTGCATATTGAGACAGCAGCTAAAATAACCGCTGAAGAAGCGACCCGATTACTCACGGAATTTGAGGGTATAGAAGTACTGGATGACCGACAGGATGGAGGGTATCCTACGGCAGTGACTGAGGGTGCCAATTGCGATCCGGTGTTTGTTAGCCGAATTCGGGAAGATATCTCGCATCCTCGGGGTTTAGATTTATGGGTGGTCGCCGATAATGTGCGCAAGGGAGCTGCCCTGAACAGTATTCAGATAGCTGAAATGCTGGTAAAAAACTATCTTTAAATATATAGTTACGCGATTAGTCTAAAGGTGCTCTTAGCATGCTTAACAAGGCATGGTCTAGGGGTTTGGGTCAGTGGCAGCAGGCAATTTTTACAGAGGAACCTTAATGGGAATTTTTAGGAAATCGGTCTTATCTCTGGCAACAGCAACTGCACTGTCTGCCGGTAATGTATCTGCACTGGGTCTTGGGGAAATTGATCTTAAATCGGCGCTGAATCAACCCTTCAATGCTGAAATAGAGCTAGTCTCAATTGCGCAGGATGAGTTAGACGAAATGCGTGTCAGTCTGGCGTCAGCTAATGCATTCCAGAATGCGGGAATTGAAAGGCCACAATTTCTATCTGGCCTGCGTTTTAATCTCAGCCAGAGTGCTGCGGGAAAACCCATTATCCGTGTGACCAGTCAAGGTGCCGTTCAGGAGCCCTTTCTGGACTTCCTAATGGAGCTGACCTGGCGTAATGGTAAAATCTTGCGTGAGTACACCGTGCTTATTGATCCACCCGCATCCATGCCGATGACAACAGTGCCTACGATTGCTGCACCTATTGTGCGCAGCACAGTGGATCCGGCATCACCTGCCACAATCAGCATTGCGACTCGACCACCCATTTCGTCAGTCTCTGCGCCACAGCCAGCAACTCCCGATCAGTATGGCCCAACACGGCGCAGTGAAACTTTGTGGAAAATTGCCAAGGATATCAGGCCGGCCAGCGTAAGCATTGACCAGATGATGTTAGCACTGCTAAAAGCTAACCCTAAAGCCTTCTCAAAAGATAATATCAATACGCTTAAATCCGGTTATACATTACAAATCCCAACTGTCAACGCAATTAATTCGCTCTCCAGGAGAGAAGCGGGCAGGCAGGTACAGACACAATATCAAGAATGGAAACAGGCGCGAACGCCTTCCAGACCGAATAACACAGGCCAGATTGAAAGGCCGATAGAAACAACAGCCAATGAGGTGGACGAATCCAGCACTGCCTCATTGCAACTGGTCGTTCCTGACGAAGACACATTGACAGAAAATACCGGTGTGTCTTCAAGCGAAGGCGCCTCCGGAGCAGTTGGCAATCTCAATAAAGAGCTGGTATTGGCTAACGAGGCTCTCGAAGCGCAGCGCCTTGAAAGTCAGGACATGTCCAAGCGGCTAAGCCTGCTCGAAGAACAAATTCAAAACATGCAACGTCTCATTGAACTCAAGGATGATGAGCTGGCTAATTTACAGCAGAGGACGACAGTAGCGGAAACGCTACCGGTTCCCGTTGAGCAAGCAACAGCCACGCCGGTTGTAGAAGCAGTGGTTGAAAATCTACAGAAAACTGAAGCCATCGGATTCACTGACAAAATCATCGGTCAGGTTAAATCCAACCCAGTCTGGTGGGGTGTTGGTGGTGCGCTGCTTGGGCTGCTCACTTTACTTGGTGTGCGACGTCGTAGGGAATCTGAGGCCGCATTTCAGGAAAGTATTCTGCAAGTTCCGCTGGATGCCGATACTGGCAGTCAGGAAGACTATGATGAATCATCCGTTATTATAGGTGGGAGTGACACGTCGCTGCTGAGTGAGTTTGCTGTCAGCAATATCAGTGGTGGAAGCGAAGGTGACGAAGCTGATCCTCTGGCTGAAGCCGATGTCTTTCTGGCTTATGGCCGGTACCAGCAAGCTGACGACCTGTTAATGTCTGCTCTGGCAAATGACCCGCTCAACGAAGACCTCAATCTCAAACTGCTTGAGGTTTATCAGGCGGCAGAAAATAACGATGGCTTTGATAATCATGCGCAAACGATTTTGAATCATTTGAGTGGCAATCGAACTCATGCCTTATGGGAAAAAGTGGCTGACATGGGGTTAACTTTAAGCCCTGGGCATCCGCTGTATCTGACAGATGATGCACAGTCAGTAGAAAGCTCTCCCACTGAGCTGACTGACAATACCCTGGACTTCGTACCGAACTCAGGTTTCACTCCAGATAATAACCTTGTTGAAGACAGTGCTGCATCTACGTCCAACAATGAGAGTATGGATTTTAATCTTGACGGCCTTGACTTTGGTGGCAGTGAAGACATGGGTGATGGTGAGCTTGCCAGTGTTGACGAAGTGGCTACCAAGCTGGATCTTGCGCGTGCCTACATTGATATGGGTGATCCTGAAGGTGCCAGGAGCATTCTTGACGAAGTTGTTCTGGAAGGCAGTGATGTTCAGAAAATTGAAGCGCAGGAAATATTGGTTAAGCTCGCTTCCTGATAAATTTATATTTCAACTTGAAAGGGCGCTTCGGCGTCCTTTTTTGTTTGTCTTCTTTATCTTTTATTTAATACTTATTACAAGTAATCATATTGATGCTCTTGAAAGTCTAAGGTTTTACTATGTCGTTTGATCCTCTGGTCAGAATAGCTTGTGGTGTTGAATATAATGGTGCTGCTTACCGTGGTTGGCAGGATCAGAAGTCCCAGCCTGATACAGTGACTGTACAGCAGAGTGTCGAAAAGGCATTGTCCTTTGTAGCCAATGAACCCGTAGAGATTGTCTGTGCGGGGAGAACAGATTGCGAAGTTCATGCAACTGCCCAGGCGATTCATTTCGATACACGGGTATCCCGTTCGACAGATTCCTGGTTATTAGGCGGTAATGCCAACTTACCTGCAGACATTCGATTGCAGTGGGTGAAGGTGGTTGCTGAAGAATTCCATGCCCGTTTTTCTGCGGTATCCAGAGCCTATCGATACGTGATTGATAACAGCCCGCGGCAATCTGCAATTTTACAATCCAGAGTCAGTTGGCACCGGCGACCTCTGGATGAAAAAGCAATGGGGCTGGGTGCTCATTCTCTGTTGGGCGAGCATGATTTCTCTTCTTTCAGGGCGAAAGCCTGTCAGGCCAACCGGCCGATCAGAACAATAACTCAACTGGATATTCATCGCAGTGGGCGTTTTATTTATATTGATATTGCTGCGAATGCTTTCTTGTATCATATGGTCAGGAATATTGTTGG
>JAZGER010000059.1:0-2762 GCA_036478835.1 Gammaproteobacteria bacterium
TTTTCTGCCTGCTGGCCGAAGGCAAGTCGCCACAGCAAACCGCCAGTGACCTTGCCTTGAGCTACAAAACTGTCGCCAATTACACTACCCAGATCAAAGCCAAGCTGGGTGTTAGAAACAGTACAGAACTAGTTCACCTGGCGATACGCAACGGTATTATTAAACCAATAAATGAACAGCTTGAAGCCGGTACTGAGCCGGATTTAAAAGAAAACGGCCACTAATTTAACCCCTCCTCTCTCAGCCGGGAATCATTCCCGAAATGAGGTGAATTACTCCTCTTCCGTTTGACTGCAATGCCCTTTATAAATTGATTTATTATTTATATACAGGAGCGACCGATGCAGGGTCTGAAAACTATCTGGCACAATTACCCTTTCAGTCAAAAAACTTACCTTTTTCCTGCAATCCTGATGGGGCTTATGACGTTAAACGTCTCTGCAGAAGAACAACTGGCACCTGTTGATATCATTAGCACCACACCCCTGCACGGCGTCGGGATTGAGCTCGATAAGGTACCTGGCAAGGTCGAAACTGCGAATGACCAGGAATTAGAACAACAACAGAGTCTAGACCTGTCAGAATTTATGAACCAACGCTTTGGCAGTGTTTATATTAATAGTGCTCAAAACAATCCATTGCAACCGGATTTGCAATACCGCGGCTTTGTTGCTTCGCCACTCCTGGGCCTGCCGCAAGGTCTGTCTGTATACATGGATGGTGTACGTATCAACGAACCCTTTGGCGACACTGTTAGCTGGGCGCTGATACCAAAATCTGCAATTGCTAACATCAATTTGATCTCCGGCTCAAACCCCCTGTTTGGTTTAAATACACTGGGTGGCGCACTTTCGGTACAGACAAAGAATGGTTTAACGCATCCCGGTACGCAGGCTGAACTGATGGCAGGTTCTTTCGGACGTAAAACGGTACAATTTGAAACCGGTGGTGTAAAAGACAAACTGAATTATTTCCTGACCGGTTCCTGGTTTGACGAAAATGGCTGGCGTGATTTTTCACCGTCAGAAACCAAGCAACTGTTCGGAAACGTCGGTTGGAGCAGCAATAACACCACGCTGGATCTCAGCCTGAGCCTGGCTGATACCGAACTGATTGGCAACGGCCCTCTGCCTGTGGACTTACTGGATCAAGATCGCAAGGCCATCTTTACCCGGCCTGATCGCACTGAAAACAAACTCGCACAAATTCGTCTGGGGGGTTCCCATGCCATTGGTGATAATACTGTGCTCGAAGGTGTTGCCTATTATCGTCGCAGTGATGTTAGTTCATTGAATGGGGATGATTCTGATTTTGAAGCTTGTACGGATGCTGCCAACCTGGGTTTCATCTGTGAAATAGAAGATACCGATGAAGAATTAGCGCTGGATCAAAATGGCAATCCCATACCTGATATTGCCGCAGTTGATGGTGCAACGATTAACCGTTCGGAAACTGATCAGGATACCTATGGTTTCAGTTTGCAAACGGCATTTCTCAACGACCTTGCCGGTAAGGAAAATCAGTTCATTATTGGTATTGCAGCCGACCGTAGTGAGGTCAGCTTCGACTCCAGCACCGAACTCGGTAGCCTGGATGCATCACGCAAGGCTACTCCAGGTGGTTTTCTGGTAGAGGAAGCCTTTACCGAAGTAGACACCGAATCCCAGAATCTGAGTTTTTATTTTACAGATACCTATTCGATCACTGAAAAAGCGACCGTCACTTTTTCGGGGCGTTTCAACCGAACGGAAATCGAACTCAAAGATCAATTAGGTACAGAGCTGAATGGCAAACACGATTTCAGCCGATTTAATCCAGCCATAGGTTTTACTTACAGCTATTCACCTGCGTTAAATTTTTTCACGGGCTACAGTGAATCGAGCCGAGCACCTACTGCTCTTGAGCTGACTTGTGCTGACCCAGCCGACCCCTGCCGCCTACCCAATGCTTTTCTTTCTGACCCACCTTTGAAACAAGTCGTGGCCAGGACTATCGAGGCAGGTATCAGAGGGACCATCGGCAATGCTCGCTGGGACGCAAGCCTGTTTCGCACTATCAATGAAGATGATATCTTATTCATCAGTGCAGGCGCGCTGACTAATCAGGGCTTCTTTGACAATATCGGAAAAACAAGGCGGCAAGGCGTTGAACTGGGACTGAAAGGCCTCTCGATGAATAAGCGCTTGAACTGGTTTACCAGTTATACACACCTGGATGCGAGCTTCAGAGAAAACTTAAAACTTCCCAGCGCGAACAATCCTTTTGCCGTTAATGGTGAAGTCGATGTTAAAAACGGTGATCGGTTACCTGGGCTCCCCGAAAATCTGCTCAAAGCAGGTGCCACCTTTGCACTGACAGACAAGCTCTCGATCGGAGCTGATGCCCAATATGTTTCTGATGTCATACTTCGTGGTGATGAAGGCAACCAGGATGGCACTATCGACGGCTATGCCCTGGTTGATCTGCGAGGTGAATATGCTGCCACCAAACATCTCAAAATATTTGCGAAAATAAATAATGTATTTGACAAAGACTACGAAACCTTTGGCCTATACGGAGAAGCAGACGATGTACTGGGTGCTGGATTTGATGATCCACGCTTTCTCTCTCCAGGCACACCGATTGGTGGCTGGCTGGGACTCAGGTACCGTTTTTAAACATAGACAGATTCAGGAGCACCCGTGGATATTCTTAAGGAATCACTAGATTATTTCATTTTCGGATTACTCGGTTTGATGAGTTTTCTGACACTGTGGTTTGTA
>JAZGER010000060.1:0-3211 GCA_036478835.1 Gammaproteobacteria bacterium
GCGTTTTTAGCCACGGAATACACTGAAAACACGGAAACCCCAAAATATCAAGGATACTTCGTATCCTGTTTTGTGACCTTTGTACGAGACAAACAGAATAGACTAGAATCGCCAGGGCACAAAGGACCCAAGAGGATGTAGTGGATTTTTCACGGCAACCCTGGCGCCCTGGCGGTTATAAAATGTATCGTGCAAAGATCTTCCCGTCTGTATTAAGTCACCTATCTCCTGTACATTTATCCTGTCGCCCAATTGGTATTATTACTATGGATGAATTACTCACAAAACTGACGCCTTATCTCAGTTATTTTGGTGAAAATCACTACTTACAGGCGTTGGCTATTGTTATTGTAGCCTACGTTTTTGCGAAAATTATTAGCCTCTTTATTACCAGGATTATTAAACGGCTAACGAATAAAACTGAAACCAATATTGATAACTATCTGATTGATGCCATTCACAGCCCTCTGTTCCATACTGTTGTCCTAATCGGGCTTGGCATTGCATCTCTCCTGCTAGATTTACCCCGTGGGGTTCAAGGCGCTCTGATTTCAATTCTCAAGTCCCTGATCATTTTATATTGGGCCGGTTTTTTATTGAAGCTCGCGCGCATCCTCCTGACGGAGTTCAGTCAGCACCCTGACCGCTTCGGTTTCTTGCGCACGCAAACACTGCCTTTGTTCCTGAACCTGGCAATGATCAGCATTGTTGGTGCTGCCGTCTATCTGATCTTTGCTGCCTGGCATGTCGATATGACGGCGTGGCTTGCCTCTGCTGGTATCGTGGGTATTGCCATCGGGTTCGCCGCAAAAGACACATTGGCAAATCTGTTTTCGGGAGTTTTTATTTTGGCTGACACACCCTACAAGATTGGTGATTATATTGTACTCGATGGCGGTGAGCGCGGTGAAATTACCCATATTGGTATTCGCAGTACTCGCCTGCTAACCCGAGATGATGTAGAGGTGACGGTGCCGAATTCAATCATGGGCAATTCGAAAATCATTAACGAATCCGGTGGTCCGCATACGAAATACCGCATTCGGGTAAAAGTCGGTGTGGCTTATGGTTCTGATATTGATCGGGTTGACGAAGTACTGATGGAAGTGGCCAACCAGAATGCATCTGTGTGTAACTTCCCCGAGCCGAGGGTTCGCTTCCGCAATTTTGGGGGATCAAGCCTGGACTTTGAGCTGTTATGCTGGGTCGATAAACCGGTGCTACGCGGTGCCACCCTGCACCAGTTGAACAGTGCTGTCTATAAGGCATTTATAAGGGAAAATATAGAGATTCCCTACAGCAAGCACGACCTTTATATTAAAGAAATGCCCAGCAGCTCTACTTGAACAAGGCTTCACGGTAATACTGTAGCTCATTGATCGAGTCCTTGACGTCATCCAGCGCCAGGTGCGATGACTCTTTTTTAAATCCGGACGCAACGTCTGGATTCCAGCGCCGTGCCAGTTCCTTCAGTGTGCTGACATCCAGATTTCTGTAATGGAAAAAATCTTCGAGTTCAGGCATGCAGCGCGCAAGGAATCGTCTGTCCTGGCAGATAGAATTACCACACATAGGCGATGCGCCCTTTTCCACATAATCCAGTAAAAACGTAATGGTTTGCTTTTCTGCATCCGCAGCAGAAATATTACTTTGCTTTACCCTGTCAACCAAACCTGACTGGCCATGTTGCCTGGTATTCCACTCGTCCATTTTATCCAGTTCGCTATCGGGCTGATAAATCGCCAGCATAGGCCCCTCAGCCAACGGGTTCAATTCCGCGTCCGTTACGATAGTCGCAATTTCGATGATTTCATCATTCAGTGTATCAAGGCCCGTCATTTCAAGGTCGATCCAGACAAGATTGGTTTTTTTATCAGACATATCGCGAAATTTTCCTGAAAGCTACAGAGATTGTCCGGTATTGTACCAAAGGCTACTCTGTTGGAAACAGATAACTGTTATATAATTCCCCTATGATGAATACATTTACCTGGTTGTTTCTTATAGCACTCGTGCTGTCTCTCGTTCTAAAATTATGGTTGTCACATCGACAGATTAGCCATGTCACCCGGCACCGGCCTCAGGTTCCTGATGAATTTGCTGGGCGTATTCCGCTGCATGAACATCAAAAAGCGGCCGATTACACAACCACAAATTCTCGATTTGGTCGCTTTTCTCTGATCATCGATACGCTTTTACTGATTGGCTGGACGCTAGGCGGTGGCCTGCAATTCTTACACAATCTCTGGTCTGGCTTAAGCGGGTCTCCGATTATGACCGGCATAGCATTCATCGTCAGCGCCTTCATGTTGATGGGTTTACTGGATTTACCCGCGACGCTCTATCACACCTTTGTTATTGAAGAACGTTTTGGGTTTAACAAAATGACAGTCCCAACCTTTTTCAGCGATCTGCTGAAACAAACCGCCTTAACGCTGGCGTTTGGCGTGCCACTCGCCTGGGTTGCCCTGACATTAATGGACAAGGCCGGATCACTTTGGTGGCTATATCTCTGGGCTGTCTGGATGGGTTTCAGCTTATTGATGATGTGGGCCTACCCTGCGTTCATTGCCCCGCTATTTAATAAATTTACGCCACTTGAGGACGACGCACTAAAAAATCGTATTCAAACCTTACTCACAAAATGTGGCTTTACGAGCCAGGGTATTTTTGTCATGGATGGGTCTCGCCGCTCAGGTCACGGCAATGCCTACTTTACGGGCATGGGAAATAATAAACGCATTGTGTTTTTTGACACCTTACTCGAATCGCTTGATGAAGATGAGATTGAAGCCGTACTTGCGCATGAGCTGGGACATTTCAAACGCAAGCATATTGTTAAACGTATTTTCTCCATGATGGTCATTAGCCTGGCAGGACTAGCTTTACTTGGCTGGTTGACTCAACAGGACTGGTTTTTCAATGGGCTTGGCGCACAAACAACCAGCAATGCGATGGCGCTCATGTTATTCCTGTTGGTGAGCCCCGTGTTTACATTATTTATGCAGCCAATTAGCGCCTGGTTTTCTCGCAAGCAAGAATTTGAAGCGGATGATTATGCCGCCTCTCAGTCAGATGCCAGTAAATTGATTCAAGCACTGGTAAAACTCTACAAGGAAAACGCCAGCACATTAACACCCGACCCTTTATATTCAGCTTTTTATGATTCACACCCACCCGCCCCCGTCAGAATTGCCCATCTTTCCGGAAA
>JAZGER010000061.1:0-8703 GCA_036478835.1 Gammaproteobacteria bacterium
TTTTTACGCGTGATAACGACGCTATCGCGCAGTTAAGCCAGCAAGGTTATGCCTATGCCCTGCATACACTGAGAGGGCTCTCTGAGGCCGGGTTCAAGACGGGGTTTCATGCTATCGGCGCTCTTTATCGGCCAAAAGATGCCGCTGATCTGGAACGACAAACAGCGATTGCTCACCAGCAATCGCCGAATCCGGAATACGCCCAATGGCTAACAGCCACCGCGCTCAGCAAAATCTCCGGGGTTTGTATACAAACGGACGGCTGGTATTTTCCACAGGGCGGCTGGGTAGAAACACCCATATTATGCCAGGCCCTGATTGAACAGTACCCAGAGCAGATTCAGCTCAAAACAAGTGCAACAATTAATCGCATCGTTGAAAATGCGGATAGCAGGAATCCGATGAACTGGTCTCTCATCAACTCGCAGGGTGATATCATTCATCAAGCTCAAAGCCTTGTCCTTACTCAGGGCTGCGGAATAGCTGACCTGGATGATTGTGACCTCAACAGCCAGTGTTCAATCATTCCGAATCGCGGTCAGATCAGTTTACTCAACACGACAAAACACCCGCTGAAAACGGCACTCTGCGGTCAGGGTTATGTTATTCCATTCAGCACTGATCAACTGATTATTGGTTCGACATACAAAATTAACAGTACGAGGCTGCAAGCGGATGATCACGATAAAAACGCGCTACACGATCAGCTTAAAAAAACACTCCCTGACCTTGCTCAAACCTTGACTGGCTCCTGCCAAAGCTGGACGGGTATAAGAACGACTTCACTGGACCGCATGCCGCTAATCGGTGGTGTTTTTAATAACACCCGATTCATGGAATCCTGTCGTGACATGGTGCGGGGGAAAGCCCCTCTCAAACCACCTGCTCCCAGTGCACGTCGTGATCTTTATGTTATGACAGGTTTAGGGTCGCGAGGCATTGCCTACGGTTTAATTTGCGCGGAAGCCCTGGCAAGCCAGTTAAACAACGAACCCGGCCCCCTCCCCACTAAAATCCGAAATGCGATGGATAGCCGCCGATTGCTTATTCGGGAAATCAAACAAAGTCCGGCTTAAAGTTGAGATTAATAAGTAAACGACGCTTACAATGCGGCCTGTACACACTTTAATACCCCGTAATCATAAGCCTCATCCAACGCCTCATACACAGGTTTCAATGCGCTTTCTGCTTCACTTTCCAGCAGGTTCATGGTGGCGGTGATTTCCTGGAACTGCACATCGGTTAACTGAGTCACTTCTCGCACATCCAGCAATCCGACTGCGATCGCCTGCGAGAAATGGCTGTAGATTGTTGATATAACCAGGCTTCTTTCCTGCGCAATTTTATCTGCGGTTTTCCCTTGTGCGTAGAGTGACAGCGTCGAATTAACGGTATCGCTAAACGGGTTATCCAACAAAGGGTGCAGAGGAAATTCAAGAACAACGGAAATAAATTTCTGCCCGTAGCGTTTAAGTTTCTGTTCCCCCACACCCGAAACAGTTCCCAGGTCTTTCATCGATTGCGGACGGCGTTTCGCTATTTCGATCAAGGTGGAATCGTGGAAAATCACATAAGGCGGCACACCTTGCTCGTTGGCGAATGCCATTCGGCAGGCCCGTAATGCATCAAATAATTCCTGATCCACACCGCGGACGGGCACTTTCTTTTTACCCGCCTTTTCTTTCGTCACATTTTTTTCACGGCGGCGCAGCTGTAAGGTTTCTTCGCCTCTCAGCAAGGGCCGGCATTTTTCAGATAATTTCAACGCACCATATCCGTCAACATCAATATGCAGAAAATCCATCGCAATTAACTGGCGAAATAAACTGCGCCATTCAACGGCATTCAATTCTGTTCCGATACCAAAGGTGCTGAGTTTGTCGTGCTGGAAACTCTGGATGCGCTCATTTTTCTTGCCTGTCAATACATCAAGAATGTAATTCACACCAAACCGTTGGTCCGTTCGGTAGACACAGGAGAGAGCTTTTTGCACACTGACGGTAGCATCCCATGTCTCAGGCGGATGCAGGCAATTATCGCAATTGCCACAAGGCTGAGATTGCGTTTCACCAAAATAGGCCAGCAAGGCCTGTCGTCGGCAGCTAGTTAATTCACACAGGCCAAGCATAGACTCCAGCTTTTGGTGGGAAACCCGCTTAAATTGTTCCTCTGCATCGCCGCCCTGCACCATCTGACGCAAGGTAATGACATCCTGCAGACCGTAGGCCATCCAGGCATTTGCCGGCTCACCGTTACGCCCGGCACGCCCTGTTTCCTGATAATAGGCTTCGATACTTTTTGGCAGATTCAGGTGCGCAACAAAACGTACATCGGGCTTATCGATCCCCATGCCGAACGCAATCGTCGCAACCATAATAATACCTTCTTCACGCAGGAAACGGCTCTGATGTTCGCGGCGCATTTCTGCGGGTAATCCTGCATGGTACGGCAAAGCGGTTCGACCTTTTTCTACCAGCCATTCGGCGGTGCTTTCCACCTTTTTACGTGAAAGACAATAAATAATACCCGCATCCTGTGCATGCTCCTGCTCAAGGAATTCCCATAACTGAGCCCGTGCATTTTGCCCTTCATTCAGGCTATAACGAATATTCGGGCGATCAAAACTGTTGATATAGACATCGGCATTTTGCAACGCTAACTGGGCAATAATTTCATCTCGCGTTCGCTGGTCAGCCGTAGCGGTTAATGCAATACGAGGCGTGTTCGGGTAACGGTCATGGAGTATGCGTAATTGCTGATAATCCTTGCGAAAATCATGCCCCCATTGCGAAACACAATGGGCTTCATCAATAGCAAACAGCGCAATCGTTGACTGATCCAGTAAGGACAGCATCCTCTCAGTGACCAGGCGTTCAGGGGCAACGTACAGAATATCAATTTCGCCTGATAATAGAGAGGCTTCAATATCCCTTTGGCTCTGCGCATCAAGACTGGAATTCAAAAAATCCGCCCGAATGCCGAGCTGCCTGAGCGCATCAACCTGATCCTGCATCAGTGCAATCAGCGGCGAGACAACAATGCCTACACCATCAAGAAGTAAGGCGGGTATCTGATAGCAAAGCGACTTTCCACCCCCTGTAGGCATCAGGGCCAACGCATCTGCGCCGCTGAGAACCGATTGGATAATATCGGCCTGGTTATGCCTGAAATCCTCATAGCCAAACGTCGTATTGAGTAGTTTTTGAGCGCGTTCCATAGCTTCTTCCGTCCTCCAGATTCATAGCAATCCCTGCTATTTAAGCAGATAGATTTTAGCGTAAAAGTCACTAAAAGATACAGAGCCTGTATAGAAATCTCCACGACCTGACTGACTATAATATGTCACTCATTGTAACGAAATGGGTCGGTAAACCATTAATAAAATAGAACATACGGGTGATTTTGTGGTCGAAAACTCAGAACCGCTGACAGATACCGATTAATCCGGTACATTAGTCACACTGGCACGCGCTTTTATAAGCATCTTCATCATTAATGTTTCGTTACGTAAGGAAAAACCTATGAGCATGACTAGTATGTTAGGAAAAATGATCGTGGCTGGCCTGGTCGCAAAAGGCACCAAAAAATTAATGGGCGGTGGTCGCTCAAGCGGAGGCGGAGGCGGTGGTGTTTCTGATCTTCTTGGCGGGCTACTCAAAGGCAAACAAACGGGCGGCGGTGGGTTAGGCGGCTTGCTCAGCGGGCTGGCCGGCGGTGCAGCAGCGAAACAAAGCGGTGGTATCGGCGATATTCTGGGCGCTTTTCTCGACAAACAGCAAGCTCCCCAGGCGCAACCCTCTGCATCACAAAATCAACAGGCAGAAGTGTTACTCACCGCTATGCTCAATGCGATTAAATCTGATGGCCAAATCGATAAAGCCGAACAGGACAGAATCGTTCAGCAGCTTGGTGAAGTCTCTGACGACGAAGCCCGGTTTGTGCAAAGTGTTATGACTGCCCCTCTTGACGTCAATGCCTTTATACGCAGCGTACCAAAAGGGATGGAACAACAAGTGTATCTCATGTCACTGACGTCCATCGATCTTGACTCAAAAGCCGAAGCACAGTACCTGCATAAATTGGCCGAAGGTCTGGGAATATCTCAGCAGGCCTGTAACCAGATTCATGAACAGGTAGGTGCGCCTCAGTTGTATAGTTAAGCGAATTATCTAACTTTAACCTGGGTATAGCACATAGCTATACCCAGGTCTTGTTTTTATGAGGAACAAAGGGAACAAAGGGGTCAAGTCACTTGCTTCACAATACTAGCAATGACCTTATCTATTAACCGACCAAAATTCCTGTCTTCTCGCCGCTTCCTTCTTACCTGATGCGTGATAAAACTCACCGAGCCACCATGACCAAGATTAAAATATTCAGCTATTTCATTCAATGTTGCCGAAACCAGCTCCTGTGACAGGTACATCGCTATTTTTCGAGCATCATTTCCTTTCTGTGGCCCCTTAATTACCTGCCTGATATCCGTCACACGCATACCATGTATTTTTGCTACAACTCTGGCAATCTGTGCAATAGTGATATTGGGCTGGACAATCCTGCCCTTTTCCTCCGCACCTTCTATCTCAGGTAGTACCTCATCATAGATCCAGCGCCTGAAGTCTTCATCACCGACAATAGCAGACTGGTTGCCTTTGTTGTAAAAACGGGAAACATCGTCATCTATACCCGCCTTCACATAAGTCTCATACCCTTTATATTTTTGCTTACTACCCAGCATTTTATACGACATATCACGCTCTAACCAGCTTGCCGGTTTCACCTTACCCACATAGGCAGGGTAACTAGACCAGGGGTAATCGGCCAGCTCTGACACAAGGGGGGAAGTGACTTCTAATGGATTCCGATGGATATAGCGTGATAGCTGCAGAAGGTAAGCATCCTTATCCACCACAATCGCCTTATAGCGCCCCCTGAATAACGGGCCATCGGTCCTTCTTAACTTATTGTATCGCTGGGTATAGACACCATTAATATGTCGCATGATTCGACCCAGATTCGCCTGCGGTGTTTCTATTAGCAAATGGTAGTGATTTCCCATTAGACAATACGCGTGCATCAAACATTGAAAACGCGCCTGCGCTTCTGATATCGTTTCGAGGAATGCAAGATAATACCGATCATCATGGAAAATCAACCGCCTTCCTCTACCTCGATTCATGACGTGGTAAAAGGCGCCTTCGTATTCAATTCTTTGCGGTCTGGGCATAGCAGGAGTATAGGCACAGCAGTATCATGAAGCAAGTGACTTGACCCCTTTTTTTTGCCTTAGCAGGAGTATAGGCACAGCAGTATCATGAAGCAAGTGACTTGACCCCTTTTTTTTGCCTTGTCATGGTTGATCTCAAAACCACCCAGATAAGCACCATCTGCGAGTCCTACGGACACATGGTGCTGATAACAACCAACATTTATTCTGCTTGTTAAAGAGCGTCAGACCTTCGTGATGTTGCTTTGTAATAATCTTTCTTCACTACAGATTTAACTGAACCGGATTCAAATAATTCGTTAGTATTTTTATAGACAAAAAAATCAAACGATACCAATAAATCATGGTGCGGCATATCAGAGGGTATCTCCCCGCCAAAACCAAGCATAACTTTTTGCTTGCTTGCACGCATTGCAACATTACTACTTTCCGGGTTATCTTTATGTTTTTCTAGACTTTTTCTACGAGCATCGATAACTATATCTTTAGTAAAAAGTAACTCGCCTGTTTCAGGCGATACTATCTTCACATCCCGGATTGATCCATACAAAATAGTATTGTTTTTAGGATAATATTGCGCATTAAAATAATATGGATTTGCCGATATATAAACTTCCCTGCCATTTCTCTGAATAATCTTCTCATGTGAGTTCAGCGAAATCGCAAACATGCCTTTATTGGTATGGAAATGGGCAACTTCATACTCATAATAGTCAGTTCTCGGAAAACAAGAAGCAATTCCAGGCAAACTTACCAGAGTAAGCAAAATTTTTATTAAGCTCATAACATCACCCTTTATCTATTGACCATATGCAGATGGTGATTCAAACAGTGATCGCCTTGGGCCCTCAAATGTTCTGCCGATTCTTTGCAACATATTTGTTGGATCATTTGCGCTATTACCCCAAACAAAATATGGCAATACGTCCTTTACAATGTGCCCGATGATCCCCCCTGTGGAGTAGTTGAAAGATGCAGCATTCCAGGATTGGTTAACGATACGGGTCCCAGAAACATCGACAATCAATTCAGTCCCAGTATATCCTGAAGTCGGATCTTTAAGAACCCAACGTTGGTTGCCACGATTGCCTGTACCTTTATCATGGAAAACTTTTCTGTTAAATTTCGATTTTTCCCACCCTTCACCTTTTAAAACACTTTCATCAATATTTCTTGCATCGGACAGCCCTAACGCCTCCAAATTACCCTCATTGATCCCATTCCTCTCGCTATGCATAGCCCGTAAAGTACCAGCACCCCGAATCGCCGCCCCCACCATATACCCAAACGCCGCACTCTTTGCGCCATTGGCGAACTTGCCGCCGCCCATCACCGAGGCTGTACCCGCAACGATGGTTGAGACGGCAAAGCCTGACACACCTTTTAGCCCCGGCGCAAGCCCAGCCGTAAACCCGGCCATCGCAAACCCCGCCACAAAGTCGCCGCCCGACATGGCCGTGCTAATCCCTCCAAAGGCAGCTGCGGTGAGCACCTGACCAATGCCGAAATCCATGCCACCGATGGCACCACTGATTCCTCCCATGATACCCGCTCGGACCATATCGCCCAAATTACCCCCATTCAGTCGAGTTAAAGCCGCACTGGCTAACGCCGCTCCGATAGGCCCGCCAAAATACGTTGCCGCAATCTGAATCGCCATCTGCGCATATTTATTTCCTTTGACAAAATCTCGAACCTTGTCAAAATGTTTATAATAGTGCGTACCTCGAAACGCCTTCTTAATCTTCTTCCATATCCCAAACCCACTCGGATCCGTATAACTCAGCGGGTTATTGTGCACATAGCTGTAGCGGTTATAGCTTTGCAGGTTACTGACATACTGCACCTGAGGGTCGGCACTGATAAAACGCCCTAAACCGGGGTCGTATACCCGCCCGTTCATGTGGATCAGTCCAACGTCATCGAGCTGTTCGTGGCCGGTGTAGCCTCGGCTGGTGGTATCTTTGGCACCGAGCTGAAGCTGGGCCAATACGTTGTTATCTGACCAGTTCAGACCGCGATGCCCGCCAAAGGCATTGAAACTGAGCTTACCGACAATGTTGCCTGCTTCATCGGTGATCACATCGGTCGAGCCCAGGTGATCGGTCAGGATGAAGCGCTTCTGGTCAGCTGCCTTTTAGATAGTCTTGTGAAGCAAGCGACTTGACCCCTTTTTTCTTTTCATTTTCAAAGTGCCTGTCTTGTTTTTTGCTTTATTGTTTAGTAGGCCGCATAACAACCAGGACCCTCGGCATACACCTTCACTACGGTCATAATATTCGAATCGAATTCAAGGACGACCCTGCACATCCCCCTATCAATTCCAATCTGGCCCCAGTAATCACGATACACCTGAAGAATGTTTCCATTTCCTAGACGCCGCACTTCGCTGGGTTCCCGGTTGCCTATAAACGCGAGGCCTGGATGGTATTTCAAAGACTCTAAAGTACGACCCATTGTATTTTGTAAACTTTCTTTGAAAGCCTCCTGCATCTCATGCATGGGCAACGCACACGCCACTAAGCTCCAGAGTATGATTGGTGCATGCCATACGATTGTTTTAATCGTCGTCATAGTCTCTTTACCTAGGTTGTGCAATAGTTTGCCAAACCATTGGATTTGATTCCCAACCACGAAATGCAACACCAGGTACTGCGGCTGCGCTAATAACGTAGGCAGGCAACATCGTCCCGCCATTTGACAAAGTTGGGTCCACGTTCAACCAAGTATCGTGCAAATGGCTAGTTGCCTTTCCGAAAGGTAAAATATAGTTAACGATTCGTCCGACTATCCCACCTTGATTGAAAGTATTACGCGGGTGCAGCCAGTGCCCTTCGATGTTTCGATTGACTCCAGAAACATCATATTCGGGGCCAGGTGGCCTCACACCTTCGTATCTTAGGATGTTTCTGTCAGCATATCTGACATACTTTGTCCCTGGCAGAATATCAGCATCGTATCCTACTTTACTTCTGTAGTAATCTGCCGCACTCGAGAACAACGAAAGGAACGCTGCGGTCCTCGCCCCATTTGCGAACTTCCCACCACCAAGCTCTGCAGCCGTTCCTCCCACTACTGACGCCACTACAAATTAACCCGCTTTATTTCCTATATTACCAACGCCTGGCGCAATGCCCGCCGTAAATGCTCCCGACAGGAAACCCGCCTTAAAATCTCCTCCCATAATACCATTGTTGATACCACCCACAACGCCGTGAGACAACATCATTGAAGGATCAAACATACCCACTGCTCCTAACGCATCACCTACCCCATTAAGCATACCTGCAGTCACACTGGCAAGTATACCTGCTCTTGCCATATCACCAAGATCTCCTCCATTCACTTTAGGGCACCTCTATAAATTAACGATTTTCTGATCCTGCCAGAGGTTTTGAATTTCTGTCTGGAAAAATATCAAATAACCCACTTACGATGCCTGTTGTCATGCTGTTTCCCGCTTTTCCCTTTCGGAT
>JAZGER010000062.1:0-16535 GCA_036478835.1 Gammaproteobacteria bacterium
AGGAGATAATGTGAAGATGGATGTCACGTTGATTGCGCCGATTGCGATGGAAGATGGATTGCGCTTTGCGATCCGTGAAGGTGGTCGTACCGTTGGCGCTGGCGTCGTTTCGAAAATTATCGAGTAAAGTTGTATATGTGGCGCGGCCAGCTTGCTGGTTGTGTCAATGCTAAGTTTAGGCCAGTAGCTCAATTGGCAGAGCGACGGTCTCCAAAACCGTAGGTTGGGGGTTCGATTCCCTCCTGGCCTGCCATACAGAAGAGTATTATGAATACAGAAGCGCAGGCACCAGGCCTGGATACAGTAAAACTTACAGTAGCACTCATGCTGCTGTTGGGTGGCATCGTAGCGTTTTATTTATTCAGCGAGCACCTGTTATTGGTGCGCGTACTCGGATTGCTGGCAGTTGCAGGTGTTTCAATTGCGATTGCTTCGCAGACAAATAAAGGTCGGTCAATATGGGGGTTTATTGGAGACACCCGTACTGAAGTTAGAAAGGTTGTGTGGCCCACGCGAGCCGAAACCGTTCAGACAACCATGGTTGTGCTGTTTGTGGTGACGTTGATTGGCATATTCCTTTGGTTGCTGGATATGTTTCTTTTCTGGGCAATACGGATGATTACCGGGCAGGGAGGCTGATATGGCAATGCGTTGGTATGTGGTGCATGCGTACTCCAACTTTGAGGCTAAAGTGAAGCAGTCATTGCTGGAGCGCATCGAGCGAAGTGGCTTGCAGGATAAGTTTGGCGAGATTTTGGTGCCTACTGAAGAAGTCGTTGAGATGCGTGAAGGGCAAAAGCGTAAAAGTGCCCGCAAATTCTTTCCGGGGTATGTGCTTGTTCATATGGAAATGGATGATGATAGCTGGCACCTGGTCAAGGATGTGCCGAAGGTGCTGGGTTTCATTGGTGGCACGTCAGATCAGCCGGCACCTATTTCAGATAAGGAAGCGGATACGATTCTGCAGCGTGTTCAGGACGGTGTGGATAAGCCCAAGCCAAAAGTCTTGTTTGAGCCAGGCGAGCTAATTCGAGTGACCGATGGGCCATTCAATGATTTCAATGGCGTAGTTGAAGAAGTAAATTATGAAAAAAGTCGGATGCGTGTCGCCGTCACGATTTTTGGGCGCTCAACGCCGGTCGAGCTTGAGTTTGGCCAGGTCGAGAAAGGTTAATTTGAACTGAGGTGTAATGCCTCATTACGGGGAGCCGGAAGGCGCTTGTACCCACGGAGTATACGATGGCTAAAAAAATTGAAGCTTATATCAAGCTGCAGGTTCCTGCTCAGGAAGCGAATCCCAGCCCTCCCGTTGGCCCAGCTTTAGGCCAGCACGGAGTGAATATTATGGAATTCTGTAAGGCATTTAATGCTAAAACGCAGAAAATGGAAAAGGGAATGCCTATCCCTGTTGTGATCTCGGTTTTTAACGACCGTAGTTTTACTTTCATCACTAAAACACCTCCCGCATCGATTTTGCTTAAAAAGGCAGCGGGTATTCCAAAGGGTTCAGCTGTGCCCAATATGGATAAGGTTGGGAAGGTCAATCGTGCCCAGCTGGAAGAGATTGCAACGATTAAAATGGAAGATTTAAATGCGCACGATATGGATGCTGCTGTCCGAATTATTGCCGGTAGTGCCAGAAGTATGGGGCTGGATACGGAAGGAGTGACTTGATCATGGGAAAGATGACAAAAAGACAAAAACTGATTAGTGATAAAGTCACTCCAGGAAAGAACTACCCTATTGATGAAGCGCTGGGATTATTGAAAGAATTATCTGTGGTGAAGTTTGCAGAATCGATTGATGTGAGCATTAATCTGGGTGTTGATCCACGCAAGTCGGACCAGGTAGTGCGCAGCTCTACTGTTTTGCCGAATGGCACAGGCAAGACGGTTCGGGTCGCCGTTTTTACATCTGGTGCAAACGCTGATGCGGCAAAAGACGCCGGCGCTGATATTGTCGGGCTGGAAGATTTGGCGGATAGCATTAAAGCCGGCAATATGGATTTTGACGTGGTTATTGCGTCACCGGATGCGATGCGAATTGTGGGTACATTAGGTCAGGTGCTAGGGCCGCGTGGCTTGATGCCAAACCCAAAGGTTGGGACCGTAACACCTGATGTTGCTGGCGCAGTTAAAAATGCCAAAGCGGGGCAGGTCCGTTACCGGACTGACAAGGGTGGCATTATTCATTGTAGCATCGGCAAATCTACTTTTGAGGTGGCTGCCTTGCAGGAGAATTTGCAGGCATTGTTGGCAGACCTGAATAAGTTGAAACCTTCCTCCGCTAAAGGCGTGTTTTTGAAAAAGGTTTCATTATCGAGCACAATGGGCCCAGGAATAATCGTCGATCAGACATCACTGTCTGAAGACTAAGTTTACCGATAATGACGAATAGCGTGGTTATCGTTTCATTTGACGCTGTTGAACCTCGGTTCAAACGCTGTCAAAGACCGTAGGCACCAGAAGTTTGGTTTAAATTTTGCCTACGCAGATGGTTGTCCGTTTGGACGCCAGAACAGATCGTTTGCCAGTAAGTTGGTAAGTGATTTATTAACCAACGGAATAGTTGATTATTCTATTGGTGGAGGTTAAGAAGTGGCACTAACTCTAGAAGCGAAGAAAGCGGTAGTTTCTGAAGTGGCTAAAATCGCCAGTCAGGCGCACTCGGCAGTCGCTGCCGAATACAGTGGAATGACTGTCGAGGAGCTCACTGAATTGCGTGTTAAAGCGCGAGAAGGCGGAGTGTATTTGCGGGTTGTGAAAAACACACTGGCAAAACGTGCGGTAGAGGGTACGGAATTTGAGTGTATGCAAGGTGGTCTTGTCGGGCCTCTGATTCTGGCTTTTTCTCAGGAAGAGCCGGGAGCAGCAGCGCGAGTTGTAAAAGACTATGCAAAAGAGCATGACACGCTAATTCCCAGGCTGGTTGCATTTGGTGGAGAGCTACTGGATCCATCCGAGTTGAATCGTCTGGCCAGCCTGCCAACACGTGACCAGGCAATTAGTCTGTTAATGGCCGTAATGAAAGCACCAACAGAGAAACTTGTACGGACCCTCAACGAGGTGCCGGGCAAAATGGTGCGTACATTTGCCGCCGTGCGCGATCAGAAACAAGCTTAATTTTTTTTATTTATTATTGTATTTAACCTGCCTGAAGATCAGGCAAATTTGTCAGGAGTTATAAAAATGGCAGCGTCTCAAGAAGAAATTTTGGAAACTATTTCCAATATGTCAGTGATGGAAGTAGTTGATCTTATTTCCGCTATGGAAGAAAAATTTGGTGTGTCCGCAGCCGCCGCTGTTGCCGCTGCACCTGCAGCAGCAGATGCTGGTGCAACAGCTGAAGAGCAAACAGAATTTGATGTCGTCATGTCAAGTTTTGGATCTAACAAGGTTTCCGTGATCAAGGTTGTTCGCGCGATCACAGGGCTCGGTCTGAAAGAAGCGAAAGATATGGTTGAAGGTGCGCCTTCAACGGTTAAGGAAGCTGCTTCAAAAGATGAAGCCGAAGACGTCAAGAAACAGCTTGAAGAAGCTGGTGCAAGCGTAGAAGTTAAGTAACGCGAGTGCTAAATAGAGACAGGCAGTCTCGTCTCAGGCAATTTATCTAAATTGCTGTGTGAATTGGAATGGCTGGCAGTTTACTGCCGGCCTTTTCCAGCTTGTAGATTACTGGTTTGAACTAGCAGAAACCAGCCCCGGAAAATATTGAGAGAGGAACCGCTGATGGCTTATAGCTTTACCGAAAAGAAACGTATACGTAATGATTTCGGCAAACGCCCCCGAGTTCTTGAGGTTCCCTACCTGCTGGCAACGCAGCTAGATTCTTATCGTGGTTTTTTGCAATCCGATAAGGGCACTGATGAGCGGGGTGATATTGGGTTGCATGCCGCTTTTTCATCGGTGTTTCCTATCGTCAGTTATGCAGGGACGGCGGCTCTCGATTATGTGAGTTACCGTTTAGGCGAGCCCGCTTTTGACGTGAAGGAATGTCAGATGCGTGGTTTGACATATGCGGCACCATTGCGAGCGCTTGTTCGTCTTATTATCTACGATAAAGAAGGCTCCAAACAGAAAATCAAGGATATCAAAGAGCAGGAAGTCTACATGGGCGAATTGCCGCTGATGACTGACAATGGCACGTTTGTTATCAACGGGACTGAGCGAGTCATTGTTTCTCAGTTACACCGCTCGCCTGGCGTGTTTTTCAACCACGATAAGGGCAAGACCCATTCGTCAGGGAAGTTGCTGTTTTCTGCGCGTGTTATTCCGTATCGTGGCTCCTGGTTAGATCTTGAATTCGATCACAAAGACATTGTTTTTGTTCGTATCGATCGGCGCCGCAAGCTGCCCGCAACCATCTTGTTGCGCGCGCTTGGTTACACCACAGAAGATATCCTTGATATGTTCTTTGAAACGAATACATTCCAGTTTGCTAAAGAAGAAATCAAGCTGCATCTGGTGCCAGAGCGTCTTCGTGGCGAGATGGCAACCTTTGAAATTAAGGTTAAGAAAAAAGTTATCGTTGAAGAAGGTCGCCGGATAACTGCGCGGCATATCCGCGAGATGGAAAAAGCCAATGTGAAATCCCTGGTAGTTCCTGAAGAGTACGTGGTAGGTAAAGTGCTGGCGCATACCGTAGTTGACAAAACTACCGGTGAAGTGGCCGCGAATGCGAATGATGAAATTACGCCAGAAATGATCGAAATGTTTCGTGAGATCGGCTTAAAAGAAGTGCAGACGCTGTACACGAATGACCTTGATCGTGGCCCGTACATATCAGATACATTACGTGTTGATCCTTCATCGAATCAACTGGAAGCGCAGGTCGAAATATACCGTATGATGCGCCCGGGCGAGCCGCCGACAAAAGATGCAGCGCAAAACCTGTTTCATAATTTATTCTTTACCTTTGATCGCTATGACCTGTCCTCAGTTGGTCGTATGAAATTCAACCGTCGAGTCGGGCGGGATACAGATACTGGTGAAGGTCTTCTTTATGATAGCTGTTACTTCAAGGCAAGATCTAAAAAAGACAAAGTTGCTAGCGACCTGGTTGAAAGCCTGGGTGATACCTCTGATATCATTGATGTCGTGAAGACGTTGGTGAATATTCGAGATGGAAATGGCTTTGTCGATGATATTGACCATCTTGGCAACCGTCGAATTCGCTGTGTGGGTGAGATGGCTGAAAATGTTTTCCGGATTGGTCTCGTACGGGTAGAGCGTGCCGTTCGTGAGCGCCTGAGTGTCGCTGAATCAGAAAGTTTAATGCCCCAGGAATTGATTAATGCCAAGCCGGTTGCGGCAGCCATTAAAGAGTTCTTTGGTTCGAGCCAGCTGTCGCAGTTTATGGATCAGAATAATCCTTTATCTGAAGTGACACATAAGCGCCGGATTTCTGCATTAGGCCCGGGCGGTCTGACGCGAGAAAGAGCCGGATTTGAAGTCCGCGATGTGCATCCAACGCACTACGGTCGTGTTTGTCCTATCGAAACACCAGAAGGACCTAACATTGGCCTGATCAATTCGCTTGCGGTTTATGCACGGACGAATAAATACGGTTTTCTTGAAACGCCTTACCGCAAGGTTGTGAACGGTAAGGTGACAGACGATATTGATTATCTTTCTGCGATCGAGGAAGGCGATTTTGTGATTGCCCAGGCAAATGCAAATCTTGACAAGAAGGGCAAGCTAGTTGATGAGCTTGTGTCTTCGCGCCATCAAAATGAATTTATGTTGTCATCGCCAGATCGTATTAATTATATGGATGTCTCGCCAAAACAGATTGTTTCTGTTGCGGCAGCATTAATCCCGTTTTTAGAGCATGATGATGCGAACCGTGCATTAATGGGGTCTAACATGCAGCGTCAGGCTGTGCCGACGTTGCGCGCAGAAAAGCCGCTGGTTGGAACAGGGATTGAGCGAACGGTGGCAAGGGACTCTGGTGTTGCTGTTGTTGCCCGGCGTGGGGGTGAAATCGAATCAGTGGACGCCGCACGTATTGTCGTACGTGTGAAGGACAAGGAAACCGTTGCGGGTGAGCCAGGTGTTGATATCTATAACCTGACAAAATATACCCGTTCAAATCAGAATACCTGTATCAATCAGCGACCATTGGTTAAGCCTGGCGATAAGGTTGAGCGTTCCGATGTTCTGGCTGATGGTCCGAGTACCGATATGGGCGAGCTGGCACTTGGGCAAAATTTGCGTATTGCCTTTATGCCCTGGAATGGCTACAACTTCGAAGATTCGATCCTGATTTCCGAGCGGGTTGTCGAGGAAGACCGGTTCACGACTATTCATATTGAAGAGCTCACTTGTATGGCGCGTGACACCAAGCTGGGTGCCGAAGAGATTACAGGTGATATACCCAATGTAGGTGAAGGTGCATTGTCCAAGCTTGATGAGTCAGGGATTGTTTACATCGGCGCTGAGGTGAAGCCGGGAGATATTTTGGTGGGTAAGGTAACGCCAAAAGGTGAAACCCAGCTGTCCCCGGAAGAAAAACTGTTGCGTGCTATTTTTGGTGAGAAGGCATCCGATGTAAAAGATTCGTCGTTGCGTGTGTCATCAGGTGTTATTGGCACTGTCATTGATGTGCAGGTGTTTACGCGTGATGGCGTAGATAAGGATGCGCGTGCGTTGCAAATTGAAGGCGATCAGATTGTTGGCGTCAAGAAAGACTTCAACGACCAACTTCGTATTATGGAGGATGACCTTTTCCAGCGTGTTGAGAAATTACTGGTAGGTAAAGATGCGTTGAGTGGTCCTAATCAACTGTCGGCAAATACCAAAGTGACAAAAGTTTATCTGGGCGAATTGAGCAAGGATAAATGGTTTGAAATCAGCTTGAAGAGTGATGACGTGAACCAGAAGCTTGAGACCGCTTCAGAGCAATTGAAGAATTTGCGTATTACCTTCGATGAAAGGATGGAGGAAAAACGCGCAAAACTCACTGCAGGTGACGATTTAGCTCCCGGTGTTCAGAAAATGGTTAAGGTATACCTTGCCGTGAAGCGTCGTATTCAGCCAGGTGACAAGATGGCAGGCCGACATGGTAACAAAGGTGTTATCTCTATGATCGTGCCCGTTGAAGACATGCCGTACGATGAAGAGGGTGTTCCGGTAGACATCGTTCTGAACCCTCTGGGTGTTCCCTCTCGAATGAATGTTGGGCAGGTTCTGGAAACGCATTTGGGCTGGGCTGCACAAGGCTTGGGTAAACAGATCGGAATCCTTCTGGATGCGCAGGCGAAAATAGAAAAACTCCGCAAGTATCTCGGCGAGATATACAACAGTAGTGGCGGTCAGGAAGATCTTGGCTCTCTGTCAGATGATGAGATTTTTGAGCTTGCAGGCAATCTGCGTAAAGGCGTGCCGATGGCAACACCGGTATTTGATGGTGCCGATGAGGAAGAGATTCGCACTATGCTCAGGCTGGCCAAGCTGCCTGAGTCTGGGCAAACCCAGTTATATGATGGACGAACCGGTGATTCCTTCGAGCGAGAAGTCACTGTGGGATATATGTACATGCTGAAATTGAATCACCTTGTTGATGACAAAATGCATGCTCGCTCAACCGGGCCATATAGTCTGGTTACGCAGCAACCACTGGGTGGTAAGGCTCAATTTGGTGGTCAACGATTCGGGGAAATGGAAGTCTGGGCGCTCGAAGCTTACGGTGCTGCATATACCTTGCAGGAAATGTTGACCGTGAAATCTGACGATGTTAATGGTCGAACCAAAATGTACAAGAACATTGTCGACGGTAACCATTATATGGAAGCCGGTATGCCAGAGTCGTTCAATGTATTGGTTAAGGAAATTCGATCGCTGGGTATCAACCTTGAGCTTGAGCAGGATGAACGTTGATTTCGGTAGCTATTTTTCACTCGAAAATGTTTGAGTAAATGATTCAGGCAGCAGTTAACGCCTATTTGTTAAGCTGCTGCTAAATAAGGAGACGCCATGAAAGATTTATTAAGCCTGTTGAAACCACAGGGGCAGAATGATGATTTTGACGCAATCAGGATTGGTCTTGCATCACCTGATATGGTGCGTTCCTGGTCCTATGGTGAGGTGAAAAAACCAGAAACCATTAATTATCGGACATTCAAGCCTGAACGTGATGGCCTGTTTTGCGCAAAGATATTCGGCCCAGTTAAAGATTTTGAATGCTTGTGTGGTAAATATAAGCGTCTGAAGCACCGTGGTGTGGTTTGTGAGAAATGTGGCGTTGAGGTGACGCTTGCTAAAGTGCGTCGTGACCGCATGGGGCATATTGAGCTTGCCAGTCCAACGGCTCATATCTGGTTCCTGAAGTCTCTGCCTTCACGCATTGGTTTACTCCTGGATATGACCCTTCGAGATATTGAGCGGGTGTTATATTTCGAAGTCTTCGTCGTCATTGAGGCGGGCATGACAACGCTTGAAAAAGGCCAGTTACTGACTGAAGAAGCTTATCTTGAAGCGCTTGAAGAAAATGGCGATGAGTTTGATGCCAGAATGGGTGCTGAAGCCGTTTTTGAGTTACTGAAAGAAATCGATCTCAAATCCGAAGTCGTCAAAATGCGTGAGGAAATTGAAAATACGAATTCCGAAACGAAACTGAAGCGCCTGGGTAAACGGCTTAAACTGGTTGAGTCATTTATAGAGTCCGGGAATCATCCTGAATGGATGGTAATGACTGTGTTACCCGTGCTGCCTCCTGAGCTTCGTCCACTGGTTCCTCTTGACGGTGGTCGTTTTGCAACCTCCGATTTAAATGATCTTTATCGTCGCGTTATCAACAGGAATAATCGTTTAAAACGACTATTGGAGCTAAGCGCTCCTGACATTATTGTACGAAATGAAAAGCGCATGTTGCAGGAGTCAGTTGATGCGTTGCTCGATAATGGTCGCCGCGGTCGTGCAATCACGGGTACAAACAAGCGCCCACTTAAATCTCTGGCTGACATGATCAAAGGTAAGCAGGGGCGCTTCCGTCAGAACCTGTTGGGTAAGCGCGTTGATTACTCGGGTAGATCAGTCATTGTGGTGGGGCCGACGCTGAGGTTACATCAGTGTGGTTTGCCTAAGCGCATGGCGCTGGAGTTATTTAAGCCTTTCATTTTCAGTAAGCTGCAATTGCGTGGTTTGGCGACGACAATTAAGGCTGCCAAGAAAAAAGTTGAAAGTGAAGGTGCGGAAGTTTGGGATATTCTCGAAGAAGTGATTCGCGAGCATCCGGTTATGCTTAACCGTGCGCCGACTCTGCATCGTCTGGGTATACAGGCATTCGAGCCGGTATTGATTGAAGGCAAGGCAATCCAGTTACACCCATTAGTTTGTGCTGCATTCAATGCCGACTTCGATGGCGACCAGATGGCCGTACACGTTCCGTTGTCTATCGAGGCACAGTTAGAAGCGCGTGCGTTAATGATGTCAACCAACAACATCCTGTCGCCAGCTGATGGTGCGCCGATTATTGTGCCTTCTCAGGATGTTGTTCTGGGTCTTTACTATATGACGCGAGAGCGAGTGAATGCCAAAGGTGAAGGCATGATCTTTGCCGACGTTAAGGAAGTTTATCGTGCATTTGAAACGAAGGTTGTTGCCATACAGGCAAAAATTAAAGTACGCCTCCGCGATTCCTGGTTAAACGAAGAGGGTGAAGTTGTTAGTGAAACTGCCATTCGTGAAACCTCGGTAGGTCGTGCTCTGCTATCGGAGATACTTCCGGAAGGGCTGTCTTTTTCGAACGTAGACAGGGATATGTCCAAAAAATCTATATCGTCGGTAATCAATGCCTGTTATAGAACAGTGGGTCTCAAGGCAACCGTTATTTTTGCTGACAAATTGATGTACACCGGTTTCTCATATGCGACTAAAGCCGCCGTGTCTTTTGGTATTAACGACATGGTTATTCCAGATGAGAAAGAGGGCATTCTTGCTGCGGCTGAATCTGAGGTAAAGGAAATTGAGAACCAGTATGTGTCGGGTCTTGTAACCAATGGTGAGCGCTACAACAAGGTCGTTGATATCTGGTCTCGCACGAATGATCAGGTTGCGAAGGCGATGATGGATGGCCTGGGAACCGAGTCGGTTATTGATGCGGAAGGTAAAAAGGTTGAACAGGCCTCTTTCAATAGTATCTACATGATGGCTGATTCCGGTGCTCGTGGCTCTGCTGCCCAAATTCGTCAGTTGGCCGGTATGCGCGGTTTGATGGCAAAGCCGGATGGTTCGATTATCGAAACACCGATTACGGCAAACTTCCGCGAGGGTCTGGATGTATTGCAGTACTTTATCTCTACTCATGGTGCTCGAAAAGGGCTGGCAGATACGGCATTGAAAACAGCTAACTCGGGTTATCTGACGCGTCGCCTGGTTGACGTCGCTCAGGACCTTGTCGTCACAGAAGTGGATTGTGGCACAATTGAGGGCTTGAGCATGACACCGCTGGTTGAGGGTGGGGATATTGTTGCTCCATTGCATGAGCTCGTGCTGGGGCGCGTGACTGCCGTCGATACCTTAAAGCCAGGTGCTGACGATGTGATTATTCCAGCAGGTACATTGATTGATGAAAAATGGGTGGATGTCATCGAGGGTGCCAGTATTGATGAAATTCGCGTTCGCTCTGCAATCACCTGTGAAACCCGTTACGGTATTTGTGCCAATTGTTATGGCCGTGACCTGGCTCGTGGGCATCGCGTTAATATCGGTGAGGCAATCGGTGTTATTGCGGCGCAGTCCATCGGCGAGCCGGGTACGCAGCTGACTATGCGTACGTTTCATATTGGGGGTGCTGCCAGTCGTTCTGCAACAGTTAATACCGTTGAGACCAAGAATACCGGCACGGTGAAGCTCCATAATATTAAGACGGTAACAGATAAAAATGGTCATCTGGTTGCTGTTTCCCGTTCTGGGGAAATCAGTGTTCTGGACGAGCACGGTCGTGAGCGGGAACGTTACAAGCTCCCTTATGGTGCTGTTATTAGTGTTGCTGATGGCGCTGACGTCTCGGGCGGGCAAATCATTGCTAACTGGGATCCTCACACGCACCCCATCGTTGCAGAGGTTGCTGGTCATGTGCATCTGGCTGATTTTATTGACGGAATAACGGTACAGACCCACACGGATGATATGACCGGTTTGAGTAGTCTTGTGGTTACTGATCCGAAGCAGCGTGGTACTGCGGGCAAGGACTTACGGCCAATGGTTCAGCTGCTCGACAAGAAGGGTAAAGAAGTGAAAATGCCAGGCACTGATTTGCCTGCGCACTATATGCTGCCGCCAGGATGTGTGGTTTCGCTTGAGGATGGTGCTGATGTGTCGATTGGTGATTTCCTGGCCAGATTGCCGCAGGAATCATCGAAGACACGTGATATAACGGGTGGTTTGCCGCGTGTGGCTGATTTATTTGAAGCCAGGAAGCCAAAAGATCCCGCTATTTTGGCTGAAGTGACTGGCACCCTGAGCTTTGGTAAAGAGACCAAAGGCAAGCAGCGGTTAGTCATTACTCCGCCTGAGGGTGACCATTATGAAGAGTTGATCCCCAAATGGCGCCATATCTCGGTATTCGAAGGCGAGCAGGTTGTTAAGGGTGAGACCATCGCCGAGGGTGAGCCAAACCCTCACGACATTCTCCGCCTGTTAGGGGTGCGTGTGATGGCGGAATATCTGGTGAAGGAGATACAGGATGTTTATCGCCTGCAGGGTGTGGGAATAAATGATAAGCACATTGAGGTCATTATCCGTCAGATGTTGCGTAAGATTGAAATAACCCATGCGGGTGATACTGCCTTCCTCAAAGGGGAGCAGGCCGATAAGGCGCGCGTACTCGATGCCAATGAGTCAATAGAAATAGAAGACAAGCAATCAGCCAAATGGAGTCCGCTGCTATTGGGGATTACCAAAGCGTCTCTGGCGACTGAGTCTTTCGTCTCTGCGGCGTCATTCCAGGAAACGACGCGCGTGCTAACGGATGCTGCTGTGCGTGGGCTGCGTGATGATCTTCGGGGCTTGAAAGAGAATGTCATTGTGGGTCGACTGATTCCGGCAGGTACCGGTTTGGCTTACCATGCGGAGCGTCGTAAGCGTCGGGATGAGGAGCTAGGCTTGTTAGTGCCTGATGCCATGGATCTGATCAAAACTGTCGCAGCAGATGATGCGACGACTGATGCAGCAGAAGGTGAGTTATCAGATTAGAGCCCGCTGACGAGAAATAATTCTTGACAGGCGGGGTCTATATAACTAATATTCCGCTCCTCTAACAGGCCGGGCTTCCCGGCCTGTTGTTTGTTTTCAGGACTTTAAATTAATTTCACGCACCGCTGGATTGGGTGGAGTAGCAAAATTCATGGCCACGATTAATCAACTGGTTCGCAAACCTCGTTTGCGCAAAAAAGAAAAAAGTAATGTGCCCGCTCTCGAGGCGTGCCCACAAAAGCGTGGTGTTTGTACCCGCGTTTATACAACGACACCGAAAAAACCAAATTCAGCTTTACGTAAAGTTGCTCGTGTTCGTTTGACGAATGGCTTTGAAGTGACAACTTATATTGGTGGCGAAGGCCATAATTTACAGGAACATTCAGTGGTCCTGATTCGTGGTGGTCGAGTTAAGGATTTACCTGGTGTTCGTTACCATACAGTGCGTGGTAGTCTGGATACGCAAGGTGTTTCAAGTCGCCGCCAGGGCCGTTCCAAATACGGCACCAAGCGTCCCAAGTCCTGAACAGGTATGGAATAAAGAATTATGTCTAGAAGAAGAGTAGCAGCGCGCAGAGAAATTCTGCCTGACCCTAAATTTGGCAATCTAATGCTTGCCAAATTTGTCAACATGGTTATGCAGTCTGGCAAGAAGTCTATTGCAGAAACTATTGTTTACGGTGCTCTGGATCAACTGCAGGAAAAAGGCAAGGGTGATCCGGTTGAGATGTTTGATCAGGCGCTTGATAATGTCAGGCCAATGGTTGAGGTTAAATCACGGCGTGTGGGTGGGGCTACCTACCAGGTGCCCGTTGAAGTACGGCAGACACGTCGTAATACATTGGCTATGCGTTGGGTGATAGACGCTGCAAGAAAGCGCAGTGAAAAATCAATGTCGCTTCGCCTGGCGGGTGAAGTGTTAGACGCTGCAGAGAATCGCGGGTCAGCAGTTAAGAAAAAAGAAGATACGCATCGTATGGCAGAGGCCAACAAGGCTTTTGCGCATTATCGCTGGTAGTTGATTTTAAAGGTTGGTAGGTTGTGGCTCGCAAAACACCAATCGGGCAGTACCGAAATATTGGCATCATGGCGCATATTGATGCTGGGAAGACAACGACAACTGAGCGGGTTTTGTATTATACGGGCGTGTCTCATAAGATTGGTGAGGTTCACGATGGCGCTGCTACCATGGACTGGATGGAGCAGGAACAAGAGCGCGGCATTACGATAACGTCTGCTGCTACAACCTGTTTCTGGTCTGGGATGGATCAGCAATTTGATGAGCATCGTATCAACATTATTGATACGCCGGGCCACGTGGATTTTACAATTGAGGTTGAGCGCTCTTTACGTGTGCTTGATGGTGCAGTCGCTGTATTCTGTGCGGTAGGTGGTGTAGAGCCGCAATCAGAAACAGTCTGGCGGCAGGCTAATCGATACGATGTGCCCCGGATGGCATTCGTTAATAAGATGGATAGGACTGGTGCTGATTTTTTGCGAGTCGTCGAGCAGATAAAGCAGCGCCTGGGTTCGAACCCGGTGCCGTTACAGTTGCCGATAGGTGCTGAAGAGAGTTTTAAGGGCGTAGTAGACCTGGTAAGCATGCGGGCCATCTACTGGAATGAGGCGGATATGGGTGCAACCTATGAGGCCCGGGATATTCCGCCTGATATGGTTGAGGCCAGTGCGCAGTGGCGAGAAGTTTTACTCGAGTCAGCTGCTGAGGCAAATGAAGAATTAATGGATCGGTATCTTGAAGTCGGTGAATTATCTGCCGAGGAGATTCGGCAGGGCATCAGATTGCAAACCCTCTCTGGTGACATTGTCCCAGCACTGTGTGGGTCGGCTTTCAAGAACAAGGGCGTGCAGGCCATGCTGGATGGCATGATTTACTACATGCCATCGCCAGAAGATGTTAAAGCGATAACGGGCGTTCTAGATGATGAAGCTGAAGCGACGCGTTCTGCATCTGATAACGAGCCGTTTGCAGCGTTAGCATTCAAGGTTGCAACCGATCCCTTTGTTGGGACGTTGACGTTTTTTCGGGTGTACTCCGGTGCTCTAAAGACCGGTGATACTGTTTTTAACCCGACAAAAGGTAAAAAAGAGCGGATTGGGCGTATCGTACAGATGCACTCTAATTCTCGCGAAGAGATTAAGGAAGTGCTTGCGGGTGATATTGCCGCAGCGATTGGTTTAAAAGATGTTACGACAGGCGACACGCTTTGCGCGAGTCATGCGGTCATAACATTGGAAAAGATGGATTTTCCGGATCCGGTGATTTCAGTTGCCGTAGAGCCGAGAACCATCGCTGATCAGGAAAAAATGGGCGTTGCGTTACAAAAGCTTGCTCAGGAAGATCCTTCGTTTCGTGTGCGCACGGATGAAGAATCGGGTCAGATAATTATATCCGGGATGGGCGAATTGCACCTGGACATTATTGTCGACCGAATGCGTAGAGAGTTTAGTGTCGAGGCAAATGTCGGCGCTCCGCAAGTTGCTTACCGCGAAACGGTACGCAAAATGGTTGAGCAGGAGCACAAATTTGTTCGGCAGTCCGGTGGGCGTGGCCAATATGCCCACGTCTATCTTCGGATAGAGCCAGTTGAGTCGGGTAGCGGGTATGAATTTGTCAATGAGGTTGTTGGCGGTTCCGTACCAAAGGAATATATACCAGCTGTAGACAAAGGTGTTCAAGAGCAAATGAACAATGGTGTGATTGGTGGTTATCCGATCGAAGATGTGAAGGTGACCTTGTACGATGGTTCCTATCACGACGTGGATTCTAGCGAGATGGCGTTTAAGATTGCCGGCTCGATGTGTTTTAGGGAAGCAGTGTTAAATGCTTCCCCGGTGTTACTCGAACCAATGATGAAAGTTGAGGTTGTAACGCCGGAAGATTATCTCGGTGACGTCATGGGTGATTTGAACCGCCGTCGAGGGATTACCGAAGGAATGGAGGATTCGCCTACCGGCCGAATAATCCGAGTGAAAGTACCGTTGGCAGAAATGTTTGGTTATTCGACTGATCTGCGGTCTGCGACACAAGGGCGAGCAAGCTACTCCATGGAGTTTCTTGAGTACGCACAGGCGCCGCAGAATGTAATAAAGAAAGCATCCTGATAATAGAGATTAAAGAGGGTAAGAGCTGTGTCCAAGGAAAAATTTGAGCGAACGAAGCCGCATGTAAATGTGGGGACGATAGGTCATGTAGACCACGGTAAGACGACGCTGACAGCGGCGCTGACGAAAGTTGGGGCAGAGCAACAGGGCGGCGAATTCAAGGCCTACGATCAAATCGATAACGCGCCAGAAGAACGTGCGCGCGGCATTACGATCGCCACAGCGCACGTTGAGTACGAAACTAACGATCGCCACTACGCGCACGTTGACTGCCCAGGGCATGCGGATTATGTGAAGAACATGATTACGGGTGCGGCGCAGATGGATGGCGCGATTCTGGTGTGTAGTGCTGCTGATGGCCCAATGCCACAAACCCGCGAGCATATTCTGTTAGCTCGGCAGGTGGGTGTGCCTTACATCATTGTGTACATGAACAAGGCAGACCAGGTGGATGATGCTGAGTTATTAGAGCTGGTTGAAATGGAAATCCGCGAGCTGCTGGACAGTTATGATTTCCCGGGTGACGATACCCCGATCGTGACCGGTTCTGCACTGAAAGCGCTGGAAGGTGACACGAGTGACATAGGTGTTCCTTCCATTGTTAAGTTGTTTGAAGCACTGGATAGTTACATTCCTGTGCCAGACCGTCCGGTTGATCTGCCGTTTTTGATGCCGATTGAAGATGTTTTCTCTATTTCGGGTCGCGGAACCGTTGTGACAGGCCGTATTGATCGCGGTAAAGTGAACATTGGCGACGAAATAGAAATCATTGGGATTAAAGATACAGAGAAAACGACCTGTACGGGCGTGGAAATGTTCCGTAAACTACTGGATTCCGGTGAAGCGGGAGACAACGTGGGTGTGCTGCTACGAGGCACGAAGCGAGAAGACGTTGAGCGCGGTCAGGTACTGGCGGCGCCGGGTTCGATTACGCCGCACACGAAGTTTGAAGCGGAAGTGTACGTGTTGTCGAAAGATGAAGGCGGGCGACATACGCCGTTCTTCAATGGCTACCGCCCACAGTTTTATTTCCGTACAACGGATGTGACCGGTGCCTGTGATCTACCCAGTGGCGTAGAGATGGTGATGCCAGGAGATAATGTGAAGATGGATGTCACGTTGATTGCGCCGATTGCGATGGAAGATGGATTGCGCTTTGCGATCCGTGAAGGTGGTCGTACCGTTGGCGCTGGCGTCGTTTCGAAAATTATCGAGTAA
>JAZGER010000063.1:0-4240 GCA_036478835.1 Gammaproteobacteria bacterium
TACGCCAACCAGGCTTATTTCAACAGGTAAAAAATATTCTCAAGGAAACGGGTGTAGAACCCCATTTCCTTGAGCTGGAAATCACTGAGGGCACGGCCATGTCCTGCCTGGAGTCAGCAATCGCTACAACGCGCCAGTTTCAGGCGCTCGGCATCCGCGTGTCGCTGGATGATTTTGGCACCGGATTTTCGTCACTCAATTATCTGAGATTATTACCTGTTGACACCCTGAAGATTGATCGGTCTTTCATTACCGATCTGGTTTCCGATAAAGACAATCTCTCTATTGTTGCTGCTATTATTGCCATGTCTCATAAACTGGGCATGACCGTTCTGGCAGAAGGTGTTGAGTATAATAACCAGTACAGATTACTGCAAAAACTTAATTGTGATGAAGTACAGGGCTACCTTGTTAGTATGCCGATTCCTCCGGACGAAATCGAGACGCTTTTATTATCCGACTTTGGCTTCTCAGTTGAAGAAAAAGTAGCAGCGCTTACCCACTAATAATACCCGCTGAGTTTTATTTCTCTTGCTCAAGTACTTCTTTGTGCCGGAAACAGTCAATAGTATGGTCATTCACCATTCCAACAGACTGCATATAGGCATAGCAAATTGTTGGCCCAATAAATTTGAACCCTCTCTTTTTCAAATCTTTACTCATCGCATCAGACGCTGGCGTTGTCACAGGAACATCTTTAAGTGTCTGCCATGTATTCATCAGAGGCTGCCCATCGACATAGCCCCATATATAGTCGCTAAAGGACCCTTCCTCCTCCTGTAATTGCAAAAAAGCTCTGGCATTCACCACAGCCGAATTAACCTTTAACCGATTACGGATAATTCCTGGATCCTGCAACAATTTCTCCAGTTTTTTATCACTGTAGCGGGCAATTTTCTCCACATCAAAGCCATCAAACAATCGCCGATAATTTTCCCGTTTTTTCAATACGGTATACCAGCTTAATCCCGCCTGAGCCCCCTCAAGGATTAACATTTCAAACAATGTCTGATTATCATGCTTCGGCACGCCCCATTCTTCATCATGGTAGCGAATGTATAGCTCATCCTGCCCAGTAACCCACCCACACCGCTGACACATAGCAATCACCACTCTCATTTTTAGCCATTATCCTGCCCGCCATTATTCTATCATTGAATTCCAATAATGACAGGCAGTATACTGTATATAATTACAGCATACAAAGCAGGATTTCCAGCATGTCATTTTATCACTGGCCACGCATGATCGCACTCATGGATATGAACGCATTTTTTGCCTCTATCGAACAACGAGATCAACCTGCCTTACGCGGGCGCGCTATTGGTATCACCAATGGGCTAACCGGTACCACTATTATCACCTGCTCCTATGAAGCTCGCGCCCATGGCATAAAGACCGGCATGAAAGTGAAAGAAGCCAGGCATCGTTGCTCTCACTTTATTCAGGTACCAGCACAACCTTACCGCTATGCAAAAACATCGACAGAAATTATGAAGGCACTGGAGGATGTCACACCCGACCTGGAAATATTTTCGGTCGACGAAGCTTTTCTGGATATGACAGGCTGCCTGAAATTTTACGGCCATCAACCTGAAAAGATTGGCCGCCTTATCAAGAAAACAGTTTATGACGCTTCAAATGGCTTGCTCTGCTCTGTGGGTATTAGCGGTGACAAAACAACGGCAAAATGGGCAGCAAAACAGGAAAAGCCCAATGGGTTGACGATCATTAAACCAAACGCTTCTGCCCATGTTTTAAGCAACGTTCCTGTCACAGAACTGTGTGGTATCAATAAAGGCATCGGTGGGTTTCTTGCCAGCCATGGCGTTTACACCTGTGGCGATATGGAAAACCTCCCTATTAGCATTCTAGCTAGCCGCTATGGCAACCCTGGGCGCCGTATCTGGCTGATGGCTCAGGGACTGGATCCTGATAAGCTACAGACAAAGATCCCTCTGCCAAAAACCATTGGCCATGGAAAAGTCGTCCCGCCCAATACAAAAGATCGAAAAATATTGCAGGTATTTTTGATGCATATGTCGGAAAAAGTCGCACAGAGATTACGCCGCAATGCACTTGAAGCTCAACATTACAGCGTTGGGCTAAAAACACGCTCTGCATGGCTGGGAATAAAATTCAAAACATTACACGCAACCGATGACGGTGCTTTGATTTATGCACCTGCGCGTTTTTTCCTGGAGCAGGAATGGAATAACCAGGGCATTTACCAGATACATATTGGCGCGCTCGACCCACAACCATCATCCAGCCAGGGGGACCTGTTCGATAACCGTGATCCGCGGCGTATGGCTATTAATCAAACAATTGACATGATCAGTGAGCGTTTTGGTGAATTTACCGTATGCAATGCACCATTACTGCACCGCTCAGATATGCCCAATGTTATTTCACCGTCCTGGAAACCACAGGGCCACCGCAATACGCTGCAACCTTAATTATGTGTCAGGCCGTACAATTCCTGTTTGATGGTAAAACAAGAGAAACACACTTCACTCACCACCATGCACATCTGCCAGTGATGACACGCCAGAGTTCTGCCTTGCTGCTTCCCTGGGGTCGGCGAAAGCATGAAACCTGCGACCTGCCGTTTGGTGGCTGGGCGCGCCTGCAAAATATCCAGGGCGGTCGCTGGGAAAAATACGCTGCCCGCCCAGTCAAACTCCCCATTACTGCCTTCATGGAGCTCGATATTAATAGAAGCTCTCACTGGTCCCCAGTCACTGCAGGGCAATACCTGCAAGGCCTCATTGCCGAAAGCCGCAGTGAACGCCGAGTATACATTGTCACGCTGGAAGTCAGCCCGGATGAGCTCTACTTCGAACGCTGGCCACGCATTATAAGTAGCCTTTAAAAATCCGCCGATTAAACACACACCGATGCTTATCAGCTATCTGCGTCACCGCTCTTGGTGTTTTTAGTCTGAGCTTTAAATTACTCGGGTACACCTTGCCATAACATTTCATACCCCAGTTCATAAGTATCATCAGTAAATTGCAACAATGCATCAAACTTGTCTTTAAAGGCTTTGTCCGCATGCGATTTTTCATGCTGCTCAAATGACTTCCAGAATGTCACAATAGCGATCTCCCCCTGCTTGATCCTGGCATCACGCTCTACAGGCACTTCGCCCATAGACCCTTCTTCAGAGACGAAACCACCATACTTATAAACCTGACCACCTATAAACCCACCGTCCTCATTCCCGTAGGTGTTTTTAACCACATTGCACATCTCACCCAGTGCCAGTTCCACATCAGAAACCGTAACTCCATCTTTTAGATCCACAATGTTAAACATCATCACGCAACCATAAGGGATAGTAATATCATGAAACATATCAACTCCTAATAACATATACAGGGGTAATTTCTGGCGTTTAATCCTGAAAAATATTTACATCAATGCGCCAAAAAACAAAATCAGACAATTAGCCAAATGAGACCTCACACGACTATGGATCCGTCATTCAATGACACTTATTCAGAAGGCAAATCCCTGAATTCTTTCAATTTCATGAATTTATTGCCATTTTTTATTCGAAATTGACCATCAAGATAAACACCAAGGCGTTTTTCTTCCTCGGTCAGATTGTGCGGTATAAAACGAGCAGTACCACTGGCAGGTTCTATTGATGTTAGCCGGTTCATATCCGATGCTGGCGACTTTGCAAGCCCAGGTATTCTTTTGCCTGCCCTTACAATATAGGCATCAGCATAGCCATTTTTACGGATAGAGTTTTGAGCAGCAAGTGCTTCTGCCTGTGTCTTGAACGCGCCAATCCGAACACGGGTTAATCCGGAGGATATCTGTGTCGCCTGAAGACCGCCAAATTTCTCTAATTCAGAAAGTTTTGCTTTATCATAGTACTTGAACGCACCCACCTGAACAGAATAATTAGCCGCAGAAGCCAGCGTCGGCAATACACATAAGCCAGCCAGGATCGTGTTTTTAAACGTAAGTTGCATGTGAAATTCTCCTTTCATAATACCTGAGGCGATTCTATCACCTTTAAAGTTGTTCTGTGTCAGTAATTGAAACAAATTGCCTCGCCATCGGGCAAGCTCCTGATACATCGTCTCCAGAGATAGAATAAGCGGTTTCGTTATACTCACCGGCTTCTGAACTGAACTCACCTTCCCGTCGTTTGATCGGGTCAATTCATTACGATGAGGCCACTACTTAAAGAACTGGGCAATGGCGTCACAACTATAGATGA
>JAZGER010000064.1:0-2989 GCA_036478835.1 Gammaproteobacteria bacterium
CATACGCGCTTCTTCATCAAGTTAGCTGCAGACACTTTGCTGGATTCATCACTTTCGAACTTTGTTATGCAATGCCTGCAAGAAGCAAAACTGCCGGGTAATGCTATCGTATTTGAAATTTCAGAACGCATTGCGGCGACGCATCTGAAACAGATCAAACACTTCATCACCATGATGCAACAATGCCATTGCAGCACATTACTGGATCATTTTGGAAAAGGCGCCAATTCTTTCCAGATTCTGAAACACATACCCATCGACTTTATTAAAATAGATGGCTCGTTCATGCATAACCTTGCTAGCAATAAAGAAAACCAGGCAATGGTTAAATCCATACTTGAGACGGCACGATCAATGGATAAACAATGTATTGCAGCTTTTGTTCAGGATGCACATAGCCTGGCCGTCCTTTGGCAAAATGGAATCAATTATATTCAAGGCAATTTCCTGAGTGAAGCGACCGATACGCTGGATTATGACTTCACTAGTGAAATAGCCTGATATTCCAGCATCAATCAAGAACGTGAGATAACAACCCATCTGCAAGTTTTGGCTCAAACCAGGTGGATTTAGGTGGCATCACTTCCTGAGCATCAGCAACAGCCATTAAATCTTCCATACTGGTTGGAAATAAAGAAAAAGCAGCGCTCATTTCGCCACTGTTTACCCTGCGCTCCAACTCTGACAAACCACGTATCCCACCGACAAAATCTATTCGAGGGTCGCGCCTTGGGTCACTAATGTTCAACAGGGGTTCGAGTAAATTATCCGCCAGCAAACTCACATCGAGGCGTTTTACCGGATCAGAAGGAATAAGCTTTGCGGGTACCACAAGACGATACCACTGCTGATCAATAAACAAACCAAACTCACCCGCGGCTGCCGGGTGAACGGCTGAGGTTTCAGCAGTCATCTCGAACACATCTGCCACCTGTTGTAGAAAGTCTTCGCTGGACAAACCGTTCAGATCAGTAACAACACGATTATAATCCAGTATCTTCATTTGCTTATGAGGGAATATTACGGATAAAAAATACGCCCCCAACATACCCCCACCCTCCAGGCTCGCAGCAACGCGAGAAGCCGCAGCCGACCGGTGATGACCATCCGCAATATACAAGGCCTCCATCACATCAAAGTGGCCTGTTAATTTGTTAATAACCGATTCATCACTAACAACCCAGATGGTGTGCCTGACACTATCATCTGCAACAATATCGTATTCAGGCGATGCGTCTGTCTGTGCATCAATCAGCGCATCAATGGCTTCATCAGATCGGTACGCAAGCAGAACTGGGCCCGTCTGCGCATTAAGCGCTTCAATCTGATTCACTCGGTCATCTTCTTTTACCGGGCGGGTAAACTCATGTTTTCTAATCCGGTTCGTATCGTAATCAGCCACCGATGCGACCGCAACCAGGCCGGTTTGCTGGTGTTCTTTCATGGTTAACCGATAAATATAGTAACAAGGTTTTTCTTCCCGCTGCAGCAGCCCTTCGCCAATCAACTTTTCAAGATTTTCCGCAGCCTTTGCATAAACGGCAGAGTCAAACGGGTCGGTATCCACGGGTAAATCTATTTCCGCCTTGGAAATATGCAAAAAACTCCAGGGCCTGCCAATAACACGCTCACGCGCTTCTGCGCTATTTAAAACATCGTAAGGCGGTGCCACAACATCTTCAGCAGAATCGGGGACTGGGCGCAGACCTCTAAAGGGACGTATCAGAGTCATATTTTTTCCTGTTAATTTCAAAAATCATGAGCCTATATTAAGCCATCGGCAAAAGATTTACACATCAGGCAGCATACGATCTACCCGTTGTAATCCGCGCGGTAATTTCAGCCCCTTACGACCACGTTCTCCCTGATACCCTTCAAGATCAGCAGGTTTCAATTTTAAGTGCCGCTTCCCGGAGTAAATAAGCACCGAGCCTTTTTCTTCCACGGCCACAATACCCAGCATAAACTCTTCGCGATTGGAAAACTTTTTACTATTGACCCCATAAATTTTTATTCCTTTACCTCTGCCTAAGACAGGTAACACTGACGCTGCAATGACCAGCATGTGCCCCTGATTACTCACGACAGCTATCCGGTCACTTTCAGGATCAATAATCGGCGAAGGCGGCAACACATTCGCCCCTTTTGGCACACTCAACACGGCTTTACCTGATTTAGTCCGCGAAATCAGGCTATCCAGTCTGGTAATAAAACCATATCCCGCATCAGTCGCCAGCAGGTAATGCGTATTTGCATCGCCCGTCATGACACCCACAAAACGGGCGCCATCAGGCGATTTAACTCGACCACTTAAAGGCTCACCCTGGCCACGCGCTGACGGCAAACTATGTGCCGCAATGGAATAGCAACGGCCTGTAGAGTCAAGAAAAACAATCGTCTGATTACTCCGCGCCCTGACAAAAGCCAGATAACCATCACTCGCTTTATAATTTAATTCTTCAGGATTCACTTCATGGCCTTTTGCAGAGCGTATCCACCCCTGTTGTGATAAAACAATCGTTACAGGTTCGCTACTGATCAAGGCTGATTCATCCATCGCCTGTGCAGCCTCGCGCTCAACAATTATCGAGCGTCGCTCATCCCCAAACTCTTTAGCATCAGCAGCAATTTCCTTTTTAATCAATGTTTTCATGCGGCGGTCAGAAGAGAGCGTTTGCTCCAGTTTCTTTCGCTCATCGGCTAACTCTGTCTGCTCACCCTGTATCTTGAACTCTTCAAGCTTTGCCAGGTGCCTCAATTTCAAGTTCAATATCGCTTCAGCCTGAATATCGCTTAATTTAAAGCGCTCCATCAAGACAGGCTTTGGCTCATCTTCGTTGCGAATGATTTCAATAATCTCATCAATATTCAGATAAGCGATTAACAAACCATCGAGAATATGCAAACGATCAAGGATTTTATCCAGGCGGTACTGTAACCGTCGCCTGACAGTGGTTTCTCGAAAAGACAGCCACTCTTTCAACAACGT
>JAZGER010000065.1:0-5000 GCA_036478835.1 Gammaproteobacteria bacterium
AGTGGTGGAAAGAAAATGTGGGTTCGCAAGATGAGCAGGCTTATACCAAAAATTTAATTAGTCGCTTTGAAAAAGATGACGATCTTAAAATTTTAATCGTGGTGGATAAGCTTTTGACGGGTTTTGATGAACCAAGAAACACCGTTTTATATATTGATAAACCCTTAAAAGAACATAATTTGATTCAAGCCATCGCTCGTGTGAATCGTTTGCACCCTGATAAAAAGTTTGGTTACTTAATTGATTATCGAGGCATTCTTGCAGAACTGGATACCACCATTGAAAAGTATCAAGACTTGGCAGCACGAACTCAAAATGGTTATGACATTAATGATATTGCAGGTTTGTATAACCAAATGAGTACAGAGTACAAGCGTTTGCCACGTTTATATGGCCAGGTTTGGGGTATTTTCAGTGGTGTAAATAACAAGAATGATATTGAACAGTTACGCCAAGTTTTAGTGCCTAAAATGGAAGAGCGTAATGGTGAAATGGTTGATACGCATTTAAAGGTGCGAGATGATTTTTATGAAGCGTTGACTGAGTTTTCTAACTGCTTAAAAGTTGCTTTGCAATCAGCTACTTTCTTTGAAGATAAAAGCTTTTCAGAAGATGACAGGCGACACTATAAAGAAATGGTTAAGCAGTTTTCAAGCCTGCGCCAATTAGCCAAGCAAGATGCAGGTGAAACAATTCAATACGATGAGTATTCTGAGCAGATAAAGAAACTCATGGATAAGCATGTGGTAGGTGTTGGGGTAAGAGAGCCTGAAGGCGTGTATGAAGTCGGCAAGATGGGGCAACAAAAACCCGAAGAGTGGAATAAAGATAAAACCCGTAATGAGACGGATATTATCAAAACCCGAATAACCAAAACGATTGAGCAGAACTTATTGGATGACCCTTATGCGCAAGAGGCTTTTTCAAAGCTATTGCGTAAAGCCATCCAAGAGGCTGAAGAGCTGTTTGATCATCCGCTAAAACAGTACATGATATTTCATGAATTAGAAGAACAGGTACAAGAGCGTAACTTGCCAGAGTTACCTGATAGTTTTAATGGAAACTTTCACGCGCAAGCTTACTTTGGTGTGTTTAAAAAGACCTTTCCTGAACCTGTATTTGCCAGTAGTACAGATGAAAAATGGGTAGAGCTTGCGTTTAGTGTTGATAAGTTGGTTGAAACGTCAGTGGCAGAGAATGCAATTAGCCCACAAAATTTTGAAGCAGATATTCGTCAGAAGCTATTACCAATTCTTTTTAAAGAGTGTAAAAAACTTGGGGCAGGAATGGATCAAGCAAAGTCTATTGTTGAAACGGTTATAAAAATTACTCGTGTTGGCACGGCAGGCTTATGAGTGTCGATATTGTCTATCCTGCTAGTGCTTTAAATAAAAAAAGCGGTGATGATATTCAAAGTATTTTGTACGGCGATGAGCTTATCGAGTATGAGCTTAAAGAGCGTAAAAGTGATATTAACCGCTTGCTGATTAAGGTACACCCTGATTGTCATGTAATTGTGCTTGCACCTAAAAGCGCTTGTGGTGATGAAATACAACAGGCGGTAAAGAAGCGTAGCCGATGGATTTATACGCAGTTAAAACAGTTTAAATCACAGCTAGAGCATGTAACACCACGCAATTATATGGGTGGAGAAAGCCACTATTATCTAGGAAAAAAATACCTACTAAAAGTAATATCATCTGAAGATAAACCTAAGATTAAGTTACTAAGAGGAAAGCTGGAAATTACTGTGTCGGGTGAAAATAAACAGCATCAAAATAATAAAGTAAAAATGCTTATAAGCCACTGGTACAAGGTACGAGCAAGAGAAGTGTTTTCTCGCCGATTGAATGCGGTATTAGGACAAGCATTATGGGTTTCTGAATGTCCTCCTATTCGACTGTTAGCTATGCAAAACCAATGGGGTAGTTGCTCACCCAATGGTCGATTAACCTTGAATACCCACCTAGTAAAAGCACCACGAGAATGTATCGACTATGTGATCCTACATGAACTTTGTCATCTTGCGGAACACAACCATAGCCCAGGGTTTTATCGATTGATGAATGGGGTTATGCCTGCTTGGGAAGAAGTGAAAGAACGGCTGGATGGGATGGCAGAAGTTTTGTTGAATGGGCGTTAAAATGAATATCTTTCTGGTATTGTTTTTTCATGCCCGATAAACCCCGCCCAGAATCACCGGATGAGTCGCGCCTGTTACGGTCGGTAAATTGCCCGGTTGATGGTTGATCGTTTGCTGAGCTAGCCAGGCAAAGGCCGTGGCCTCAACCCAGTCAGGGTGGAGCCCATGAGGTTCTGTACTTTCAACGGTGCAGTTAGCCATTTTTGCATTTATCCGCTCGATCAAATAACGATTGTGAATCCCGCCACCACAGACCAGTAAGCGGTCGCATTGAGTTGTTTGTTGATGGATCGCGTTGCTGATTGATGTGCTGGTTAATTCCACTAACGTTGCCTGTACATGGACAGGGGGTATTGAGTGAGTCAGGCTGGCGAGCAGTTTTTCAAGCCACAGTAGGTTGAAGTATTCGCGTCCGGTGCTTTTGGGTGCGGGCAGGGAGAAATAAGGGTCGCTTAACAGTGTGTCGAGCAGCGTGTCATTCGTTTCACCCTGTCTGGCCCAGTCACCGCCGTTGTCATACGGTTTGCCGGTATGTTTCCTGCACCAGGCATTTAGGAGCAGATTGCCTGGCCCAGTGTCGAAGCCAGTGACATTAAGGGAAGGTGAAACGGGGAGTAGCGTGATATTGGCGATGCCACCAATGTTGACAACAACACGAAATTCATCGGTTGCCTGGAATATTTTCTGGTGAAATGCGGGCACGAGTGGCGCACCTTGACCACCCGCTGCGATATCCCTGTTTCTAAAATCACAAACAGTGGTTATGCGCGTGTATTCAGCGATTCGGTTTGGGTCGCCTATTTGCCAGCTATAGGCAGTGTCTCCTGTTGGGATATGCAGAATGGTCTGGCCGTGGTTGCCGATTGCAGTAATATCTTCCGGCGATAATCCAGCCTTTTGAGTGATGGTTAAAGCGGCATCAGAAAAGCTGCGAGCAGTTTTTACATGCAGCTCAGTGAGTGTCGTTATTGAGCTGCCAGGATTGCTGGCCAGTTGTTCAAGCTGGTGGCGGATGTCGCTATCCCAGGGGAATGCCAGCGTATCGACGAGGTGCGGGTGGCCGGATGCTAAATCCACTAGCGCCGCATCAATTCCGTCCATGCTGGTGCCAGACATCAGTCCGATATAATAATCAGAGGGGGTCTCTGCAGTCATTTGCTGAGAATTTATTTCTGTAAAGCGACGGTACTGGGTTTCGTGGAGCCGAGGAGTGCCAGACCCTGAGATGCGACCACGTTAAAGCTGTCCTGATATTTTTTAGGCAGGGGTTTTGCATTGGGAAGCTGAACAGTGAGTGGATTACGATGCACGCCGTTAACGAGGAATTCATAGTGTAAATGTGGCCCCGTTGCCAGGCCGCTTTTGCCCACGTAGCCGATCACCTGTCCCTGTTTGACGCGACTGCCAACGCCCAGGCTGGATTTGAATTTGGAAAGGTGCGCATACAGTGTGCTGTATTTGGTGCCGTGTTTAATGACGATGGCATTTCCATAGCCGCCTTTTCTGCCTCGGGACACAATTTTTCCAGAGCCGGTTGATTTGACGGGTGTGCCTGTAATCGCTGAATAATCCACGCCCTTGTGCGCACGAATTTTATTCAGTACAGGGTGTCTTCTTCTGGGGTTGAATTTTGAACTGATCCGGGAAAAAGCAACGGGTGTTCTGATGAACGCCTTGCGCAGGCTACGCCCGTTTTCGTCGTAGTATTCAATATCTCCTTTGGGGTCAGCAAAACGGATGGCTTTATGCGCCCGCCCGCTGGAAATAAATTCTGCCGCGATAATATTCCCGGTACCGATTTTTTCACCGTCGACAAAGAGCTCGTCATAAGCAACGGTGAACGCATCGCCCTTTCTTATATCTAGAGCAAAGTCGATATCCCATCCAAAAATATTGGCGAGTTCCATCGTGACTTTTTCAGGTAGCGCCGCAATTTGTCCTGCAAGAAACAATGAATCATGGATTTGGGCTGATTTTGTGACGGTGACGCGGTCGGGGATTTTGACGATGAGCTGCGAGCTGAAGGTATCACCGCTACGGGTTACCTTGATCGTGTTCAAAGGGTTAATGATGTAATTCAGTTCAACCAGCCCGAGTTCAGGGTCGGTGAGCAGCTCGATTTTCTTGCCGGGTCTGATGTGTTTTAGTTTCTCGGCAATGTTGCCACTTTTGAGAATGCCGGGTAGCTGGTTTGCAGGTACATCCGCTTTGGATAAGATCCTGGACAGGCTGTCGCCTTTTGAAACGGTGATGGTTTTCCATATCTGGTCAGCAGAACTGGTGTCGACGGGTTGAGGGCGTTCTGCCGAGGGCTCAACGCGGCTCGCTTTTTCAGGAGGTGTTTCAGGTTTGTGCGCGATAGCATCTGATGCACTAATCGCTCCGATTGCTGGTTTTACAGATGAAAGAAGATTGATCGTGGGCAACGGCAGTGCATTGCTGGTAATGGCCAGTTGCTGTGGCTGCTTGTCAATGCGAATCGCATTAGCGTTGTGGCTGGGTAAAGCCAGGACGACCAGCGAAATAACGGGTAAGGCGATGAGTAACCAACGCACAGGCGTATGCCGCAACATAGGCTGAGGTTCACGATATCTTGAGTGGTTAAAGTCGCGCAACGAGGCGGGTTCGTATTTCACAAAAAATCCTTCAGTCAATCTGAATGACAGGCCAAAAAGCCATCTCACTAACGTAGTTACCGCTAGCCTTGGGCGAAGTATAGCAGCAGATGCCTTAATCTATGAAGCAATCTAGCCTACCCTTTGATTGCCATACTAAAATATTTTAGTGTTTCCTGCCACTACAGACTATCGGCACTGGGTAAAAAAACTTGTTCTTTGCCGTTGTCGGCGAGGCAGCT
>JAZGER010000066.1:0-6891 GCA_036478835.1 Gammaproteobacteria bacterium
CCGCTTATCCACCCGGCGGGTCAGAATGTGCGACAGTGACGCGAACTGCAATGCTGGAGCTTGCTGAGAAATTAGCTGCGCTCAAAATCGTCGAGATTAGTACCCGCCAACGACCCACCCTGGTGAGTGCCGTTACCTGGTTTTATAGCGAAAGGAATAAAACCAATGATCCCATGTTCCAAAGCCTGATAAAGCAGCTAAAGCGCAAGTGATTATGCTGTGTGTTAGCCATTTTATTTGAGCTAAAAAAGCAACCCAAAAGTAATCTTATTATTAATAGGCCTCAGTGACCTAACGTCATTAAGTAAAGTCTCCAATAATCATCTGGCCGTGGATCAAATTGCGTTGACTGCATTGAATAACAGGCAGTTAGATAGTTTGCCTGCCCTGAAGCGGGATTATTAGCATATTATAAAGTGATAAAAGACCCATCAGGTTGGGTAGTGCGCATAATAAAATACTGTGCTACATTTCGTACAGAATGACAAATACTTGGGGATTTTTTAGCAACAAGTTCTGAACATAGTCAAGAACTCTATCCATCGATGTGAGTAAGGACGCGAGCACTGTGAAAATGATGGTCAGCTATACGCTTAAGCACTGATTGGCTCTATCCAATGGAGGATAATATGAACAATATCAAACGCAATACAAACAATAGGCTTTCTCTTACCCGGATTGCAGAGGCCTGGCAATCTGAAATTATGAATAGTGTTCCAGACAGTGAACCCAGGACAAAGGCAACAGGTTTATTTCATCGCTTCAGAGAAATTTATCAGTCGCTGTATACGCAGCCTCGAACCGTGCGACGTCGCATACAAAAAATGAACAAGGCGTCGATGGCACGCGTCGCGTTCATGTGCACCTTAGGTATGGCCTGCCAGTTTCCTGCCGAGGCCAGGGATATCTGGTTACAAACGCGTGTTCCTGATGCCAGTGCGGATGAGAAGTGTTCACTGATTGAGGCAATTGAAAATGCAAACGCTGATTCTGCAGTGCATTCCGATTGCCTGGCGGGTGTTGGTGCCGATACCATTCTTTTATGGAAGGACAATAGCTTTACACTAACAGCTGTTCATAATGACAGTGGGGGCAACCCGAATGGCTTGCCTGTCATCACGAGTGATATCACGATTGATGGCCGAGGGTCGACAATTGAAAGACGAACCACTGAACAGGATGCAAGTTTTGACCCGGCTGATGTCGAACCTGCTTACCGTTTGTTTGAAGTTGCTGCCAGCGGTAACCTTTCAATTAATGATACGACGTTGCAGGGAGGGGGGTATTTTGTCTATGTATCGGGCCCGGGTTCTGGTAGCCGGTATGGATACACGGGTCCCGGTGGGGCGATCTTCAATGCCGGTCATGTGACATTACAGAATAGTGTGCTCGACAGCCGATTCACGCATGTCATTGATAATAGCGGGACGATGTTAATTAATAACAGTGTGGTCAGGGACAGCGTGTCCAGTTCCGGTGGGGGTATAGACAACTCCGGTGTGCTAGAACTAAAGAATTCGACGATTTCTAACACTTACCAGGCGCTTTACAATACGGCTTCGGGGGTGTCATCACTAGAAAATTGCACGTTCGCTACGAATGTTAACGGTGTCGTTAACCATGGCGATTTATCTATACGCAACTGTACAATCAGTGGTAATCGTGGCGCGGCTGTAGTGAATTCTGGAAACCTGGATTTAAACAGCAATCTGATTTCAGGGAATAAAGGCATACGATTTTATGCGGGTGCTTACACAGGGTTCATTTTTTCCAATACTGGAACAGTCACGAGTCAGAATAATATCCTGGGTGATGATGCCATTCGGTTTGCAGATGATGGTACTTATAATAGTTATTTCTCAAGCGGGTTTACTGCTGACCCCAGCGATATCACGGCAACAATTGATGGTAATCAGCCGACGGCATTAGCTGATATTTTCGAAATCATGTTGCAAAATAATGGTGGATCCACTGAGACTCTGGCATTGGTTCCCGGCAGTATTGCAATTGATGCTGTAGCAACAGCAGATTGCCCCGCGTCTGACCAGCGTGGCGTCGCCCGCCCGCAAAGTACCGCTTGCGATGTCGGTGCCTTTGAGTATCAATCGGTTGCTCTTTGTGACTTGCCACCTGTCTCTATTGCAGGTAGTTGCAAGGATGAATTTGTTGCGCATTCTATCGATGATATTGACGCCTATGTCGCGAGCAACTTTGGTCGACAAACCAATATCAAAGATTTTCCCAGTTATAAAAACTTGCGACTCGTTGGCGCTATCGGTCATACAGGTATACCAATGGATGTCACCTCCCCCTGCCGTATAACAGTGAATTCCAACGCATCGTTGATCGGTTCCGATATTAATCTGCACGCGCGTCAGGGTGTTACCATGAACTGGTCTGCGAATATTGATTCCAGCGGTCAGGTTTGCATGATTTCTGACAAGCGCAGTGCTTTCCTAAATGGCGGCCATGCCATAAATGCAAATTCACTAGCAATTCGCGGTAAACAGAAAGTAGTTGTTGGCTTTCAATCGACTTTGAATGTGACCGGACCCGCTGAAGTGGTATCAACGGGTAGTGGTATCAATAGCCAGGCGAAAATTGCTAATAAAACCATTGTGGTCACTGACCGTTTTACGATGGCGGCTGATAACCTGGCTGAGCTGGCTTTCAAAGCCAATATTTCATCCACTGGTGAGCTATCTATCACTTCAGGGGCATTAGAAACGAGTGCAACCGTATTGTTTAATCAGAGCAGCACCCAGTCGGGAAGCGATATGGTTTTGAGTAGCGGTGGTGAGATGAACGTGGGTTACCAGGCATCAGTTGCAGCGGGTAATCATTTGGGGTTGTCGGCAAAAACAACCGATGATTGTACGGTGTCCAGTGCTGCCTCAATTACTTATGGCAGTAAGTCGGGCAATTGTACTGATAAGCTACCGTAGAGTATTATTTGCAGATAGAGAGATATCAAATGCGGCGGCTTCGGCCGCCGTTTTGTTTTACTGATCACAATACGACCCGTCCTACAAAAAGTATGTTGCCGGGGTCGGATAAAAACGCTAACCGACTATCGACCAGGGTGTAGCAATGTGCATTCGTTTTTTTGCCTTCTGTGGGTTGTTTTTCTGGCAGCCACTCTATGCGGATATAACAGAGAAAACTGAAGCTTATAGCGTGCTAGCGACTGAGGTGGTTACTGGGCTCGATCACCCATGGAGCATGGCTTTCTTGCCAGATGGACACTTGCTGATCACTGAGCGTTCCGGCCAACTTCTGCTTATCGATAAAACTGGCAAGCGACAAATCGTCACCGGGCTACCTGAAATTTCTGTTAAAGGACAGGGCGGTTTATTGGATGTCGTTTTGCATCCCGATTTTGAAAGCAATCACTGGGTTTATTTCTCTTTTGCAGCGCAGGATTCAACGGGCATCGGAACAGAAGTCGCTCGCGGTCGTTTGGAAGATAATTCTTTGAAAGGGGTTGAACAGTTATTCAGCCTGGAGCCAAAATCCAGAACGGGACGCCATTTTGGTTCAAGGCTGGCTTTTGATCGACAGAATTATCTCTACATCACATTGGGTGATCGAGGAGAGAAGTTACGTGCGCAGGATCTCAACGACCATGCCGGGTCGGTTATTCGTTTGCATGATGATGGCCGTATACCCAGAGATAATCCTTTTCTTGATAAGAAAAAGCATCAGCCAGAAATATTCAGTTATGGGCACCGCAATATCCAGGGTGCTTTCGTTCATCCGCAAACCGATGAGTTATGGCTCCATGAACATGGACCACAGGGCGGTGATGAATTGAATATTTCGCGGCGCGGCAGGAATTATGGCTGGCCGATTATTACCTATGGTGTAAATTATTTTACGGGCACCAAAATCGGTGAAGGGACGAAAAAAGCAGGGATGGAACAGCCGCTCTATTATTGGGTGCCGTCGATTGCACCTTCAGGAATGGCTTTTTATAACGCTAATAAATTTCCGCAGTGGAAAAACAATCTACTGATCGGGTCATTGAAATTTCAAACCCTGGTCAGGCTTGAAATAGAGAATGCTAAAGTGACGCATGAAGAGCGCATATTCAAGAAAAAACTGGGGCGAATTCGTGACGTGAAAGTGGGGCCAGAGGGTTTTGTTTATCTTTTGACGGACGCTGATGAAGGTAAGCTGATTAAACTTGAGCCGGTATTGAAATAGCTTAACTTACGGATGTTGCCTGGGTGTCTTTGGCTAATTAAGTCGCGCACATCTTCGCTGGGTGTTGAGTACAGCGTTCCGTCACCAGGATTTTGGTCGAGAAATGCGTCTTAAGTAAGCGGTATTACCATTCGTCACCGTATGTCCGTTAGCGCATTACGACTGCCCTCAATGTGTAGTGGCATAGTTATTTAGTGCATACAAAGTAGGCGCTTTTGATACGACATCAATCAAACCCTAAAACAGCTTGCCACAACATCTCCACCTCTATCATTTCTGCTGCGTTAAGCGAAGTGAGAATGTCCTTTTTTATTCGTTTATTATCAATCGTTCTTGTTTGATCTAGCATGATATCTGAATCTGCTTTTAGATTATCGCGTGATTTAATTCGCAGGCGTAACGGAGCAGCGTCATCAATTAATTGTGTCGTCAACGGTAATACAGTCGTGCTGGGATGGTTTGCTTCATTGAGTAAGTCACTTTGCATGACAATGCAAGGTCGTACTTTGCCAGCCTCTGTACCTTTAGACGGATTGAAGTTGGCTAAATAGATACTACCTCGTTTATAAGCCATCGCTATCAACTGCAGTAAAATCGATAGAAGCCTGAACCGCCTGCGCTCTTGTTTTTAGTGAAGCAGACTGAATCGTCTGACGAAGTGCTTCTTTATCAAGATGCTTCAAATAATTTTTTACCGCACTTCGAATAACGTTACTACGGGTAGTGTGTAAGCGCGTTGTTAACTGATTTAACAATGCATCAAATTCATGGTCAGCTTTGACTGTAATAGTTTTCATAGGTAATACTCTGGTAATACGAAAACAAGTATAATTCAAGATCCATCGAATGTACAATGTATGGTTCTATAGCTTTCAATATCTGTTTTCCGTTAATATTTTTGACGTTCTGATCGTATTAAATAGCTTAACTTACGGGTGTTGCCTGCGGTATCCTCTGCGTTTGGAAAATTCGGATATTTTGAACCCATGCAAGACCACTATCAGCCCGATGAAATTGAATCTCGTATCCAGGCCTTATGGGCGGAAAAAAAGACTTTTCACGTCGTAGAGGACGAAAAAAAAGAGAAATATTATTGTCTGTCGATGTTTCCTTATCCCTCCGGGCGACTGCACATGGGGCATGTTCGTAATTACACGATTGGCGATGTGATCTCTCGCTACCAGCGTATGCTGGGTAAAAATGTCCTGCAACCGATGGGCTGGGATGCTTTTGGTCTGCCGGCAGAAAATGCAGCGATTAAAAATAAGGTCGCTCCCGCCAAATGGACGTTGGAAAATATTGATTACATGCGGGATCAGCTCAAACGGCTTGGCTTTGGTTATGACTGGAGCCGTGAGCTGGCGACCTGTGATCCGGATTACTACCGTTGGGAACAATGGTTTTTCATCCAACTGTTTAAAAAAGGGCTGGTTTATAAAAAAACGGCCGTGGTGAACTGGGATCCGGTGGATCAGACGGTGTTGGCAAACGAGCAGGTCATCGATGGCAAGGGCTGGCGCTCCGGTGCGGCTGTTGAGCGCCGTGAAATACCTCAGTGGTTTTTGAAGATTACGGATTATGCCGATCAGCTCGTTGATGATCTCGAGCAACTGGATGGCTGGCCTGAACAGGTTAAAACGATGCAGCGCAACTGGATTGGTCGTTCCCAGGGTGTTGAGCTGAAATTTCAGATTGAAGGGCAGGATAATTGTTTAACGGTGTTTACAACACGCCCGGATACCTTGATGGGCGTCACTTATGTAGCTGTCGCGTCTGCACATCCGTTAGCAACGCTGGCGGCGGCGACAAATCCGCTTCTACAGGCGTTCATTGAAGAGTGTAGCCACACCAAAGTCGCTGAAGCAGAAATGGCGACGATGGAAAAGAAAGGTGTTGATACCGGACTGCAGGCGGTCCATCCGGTGACGGGTGAGACTGTGCCCGTGTGGATCGCTAACTTTGTCCTGATGGAATACGGTTCAGGTGCCGTTATGTCAGTGCCTGCACATGATCAACGCGATTATGAATTTGCACAGGCCTATGGCTTACCCATCACCCGGGTTATTCAACCTGCTTCCGCTGCACAGGATGTTGATATTAGTGACGGAGCCTTTACTGAAAAAGGCGTGCTGGTGAACTCCGGGCAGTTTGATGGCTTAACGTCAGAGGAAGCCTTCGATGCCATTGCCGACTACCTGAAAAAGCAGGGTAGGGGCACGGTGACGATCAATTATCGGTTGCGTGACTGGGGCGTTTCGCGTCAACGCTACTGGGGCTGCCCGATCCCAGTCATCAATTGTGAAAATTGTGGCGCTGTACCGGTTCCTGAAGATCAGTTACCTGTTGAATTGCCACGTGACGTGGTGCTTGAAGGCACTGGTTCCCCGATTAAAAGTGATCGCCAGTTTATTGATACGACATGCCCGACCTGTGGCGGCCAGGCTGAGCGGGAAACAGATACTTTCGATACCTTCTTCGAATCATCCTGGTACTACGCGCGTTATACTTCTCGAGATAATGACCGTGCTATGTTGGACTCGCGTGCTAATGACTGGTTACCGGTAGATCAGTATGTTGGTGGCATTGAACATGCGGTTTTGCACCTGCTCTATGCGAGATTCTTTCACAAGCTGATGCGTGATCTTGGGCTGGTTAAAAGTGATGAGCCGTTTAAAAACCTTCTGA
>JAZGER010000067.1:0-2734 GCA_036478835.1 Gammaproteobacteria bacterium
CCCACCAGGTTTCGACGTGTTTCAGTTTCAGCCGATTTAAGTTTTTCCTGCTCGGCTGAATGCAGCCTTGCAGCGAGCAATGATAATGCTTTAGCGCGATTTTTATGTTGCGACCTTTCTTCCTGACATTCAACGACCGTGCCCGTCGGTAGATGGGTAAGCCGCACGGCTGAATCGGTTTTATTCACATGTTGTCCACCCGCACCTGAAGCTCGGTAGGTGTCGACTTTCAAATCTGCGGGATTAATGGTGATGTCTTCTCTTTCTTCCGCCTCGGGCAAAACGGCGACGGTAGCAGCTGAAGTGTGGATTCTCCCCTGAGATTCTGTTTCGGGCACACGCTGCACACGATGCACACCTGATTCAAATTTTAAATGCGCATAGACGTCCTGCCCAGCAATACGACCGACGATTTCTTTATAGCCACCATGATCACCTTCGTTCGCACTGATAACGTCTACTGACCAGCCTTTTGTTTCAGCATAGCGCGAATACATACGAAACAGGTCACCTGCAAAAATAGCGGCTTCATCTCCACCGGTACCTGCGCGGACTTCCAGGTAAACATTTTTGTCGTCATTCGGGTCACGTGGCAACAGATGCTTCTGTAATTCTAGCTCAAGGTCAGCAAGACAGGATTCTGCCTGTTGTAACTCTTCCTGCGCCATGCCTCTCAATTCGGGATCAGGATCACCTAGCATTTCCCTGGCACTCAAGACCTCTTGCGTTGCCTTTTCAAAGGCCCCAAATGAGGAAACAACCGGATTGAGCCGGGAGAATTCAACCGACAGATCACGAAATCGGTTATTGTCTGCCAGCACGTCAGGATCGGATAATAGCGCACTGACTTCCTGCGCCCGTTCAACGATCGTTTCAAGTTTGCGTTTGAGTGATTCTTTCACGTTATTTTTTGCCGTTCAGATTAAAAAGTTCGATGGCCGCCTGGATTAATTCCTGCTGGTTGTCAGAGGCAGCCTGGCGCAGCCGTGTTGATGGATTATGAATCAGCTTGTTGGTTAGTGTATGGGCAAGGAATGTTAGCGCCTCTTCAGGCGACTTGCCAGCAGCCAACATTTGTGTCGCTTTTTCCATGACCAGATTCCTTTCCGTCTCAGCCTGTGTGCGCAATAAACGAATATGATTAACCGCCCCCTGGCCACGCCACCAGGACATAAAATGCTCGACCTGAATATCAATAATTTCCTCAGCCTGACGGGCTGCCTGCTGGCGTGACTTCATATTTTCCTGAATGACTTCTTTCAGGTCATCAACCGTATAAAGGTAAATATCATCCAGTTCGGCGACGGCTGGATCAATGTCTCGTGGAACGGCAATATCCACCATGAAAACGGGTCGGTGCTTACGTGTACTGATCGCTTTTTTTACCACCGCCTGATCAAGAATGAACCTGTCGCTTGACGTTGAAGACACAACGATATCTGCTTCAGCCAGGTGAGCGGGGATTTCATCCAGATTGATTCCATAGCCATCAAATTGTGCCGCTAAAGTGCGCGCTTTTGTCAAAGTGCGGTTAGCAATAATAATACGGCCCAGACCCTGTTCATGGAAATGCCGCGCGGCTAGCTCAATGGTTTCCCCAGCGCCGATCAATAAAGCCGTATGCTGGCCAAAATCACTGAATATCTGCCTGGCAAGTGCGACAGCCGCAAATGCGACAGAAACCGGGCTCTCACCAATCGCGGTGTCCGTCCTGATCTGTTTGGCGACGGAAAACGTATGTTGGAACAAACGCGAAAGCATAGAGTCAATTGTTCCAGCACCCGATGCACACTGGTAGGCCTGTTTCACCTGGCCGAGTATTTGAGGTTCCCCAAGAATCATGGAATTGAGGCCGCCAGCAACTCTGAGTATATGCCTGACAGTCTCACTATCAGCGTAGTTATACAGATGCGGTTTGATCATGGCTGGATCCAGATGGTGGTAATCACTCAGCCAATGGATAATTTGGTCGATATCAGGTGAGTTGCTACAGCAATAGACTTCTGTTCGATTGCAGGTAGATAGAATAGCCGCCTCTTCAATCGACGGCAGTGATTTTAGTGCTCGCAGGGCATCAGACAAGCCTTCGTTTGAGAACGCAACGCGTTCGCGCAGGTCGACAGGCGCAGTTTGATGATTGATGCCTAACGTTAGTAGAATCATGAAACCATATTAATAAGTACAAACAGGAAATTTTCCGTTATGAACCGCATGAATACAAGCACTAAAGTACGCACACTGTTGTCGAGTCATGGTTTTGCGTATAGTCACCTTACAATTATGACGATTTTCAACAGGCTAGTGAATACATGATGGGCTGGGCATCAAAAATTAATCAGATTCGAACGGGTTGTCTTGTATTTTCGGTCGTGTTGACAGGCTGTGCCGGGATGCCTTCTTTCAACCCCTCAGCCAATACAGAGCCCAAAACCGATGCATCATCAGCGTCCGCTCAAGACAGCTCGGAAGCGAAAAAAGCCTCCGAATATACGAATTTACCTAAAGAGCCCCTCACCGCACCGATGCTGTTTAATATTTTGCTTGGGGAAATCGCCGGGCAGCGTGGCCGTATGGACGTTTCAGGCCCCAGTTATCTGCAGGCGGCGCAAAAATCCAGTGACCCCCGAGTCGCAGAACGCGCATTCAAAATTGCACTCTATGGAAAAGATAAACAACAGGCTTTAGAGGCTGGCAAGCGCTGGATCGAGCTGGTACCTGAAAATAAAAAGGCGCG
>JAZGER010000068.1:0-9075 GCA_036478835.1 Gammaproteobacteria bacterium
CCGCACTGGCTGGTTTAGAAACTAAATACGTATGGCTAATCATTCAATATTCAGATTTTCTGCAGACAGGCTGCCTGTTGCAATTATTCTTTCATTTTCTCTGCTGGATTTTTTCGCTTTTTTCAGAATGGAAAGTAAAGTATTGCTAGCGACTTACTGGCTAATCATGATCGTGCCAAAAGGTCTCATCTGTGCATGGAATCACCATCACCAACACCGAAATGTGTTTATACAAAAAAGCCTTAACCGGGTACTGGAGTTCTTTTACGCCTTACACACTGGCGTCACCACCAACCTCTGGCTTCTCCACCATAATCTGGGACACCACAAAAACTATCTCGATCAAACGAAAGACCAGAGTCGCTGGAAAAGAAAAGACGGCAGCACGATGGGTATGATTGAGTATTCAATCATTGTGACATTGACCGCTTACCAACGTGGTTTTCAGGTGGGTAAGGATCACCCAAAACAACAAAAACAGTTTTTATTTTTTAGTGGCATGACATTTTTCATTATTGCGGGGCTTACACTCTATAGCCCTGCCAGCGCCCTCTTTATTATTATTTTACCCATGATATCCAGCCTGCTCTTCACCTCCTGGACAACCTACGATCATCATGCCGGCCTTGACACTCAGGACGAATTTGCAGCGTCACACAATAAAACGTCCAGGCTCTATAATATATTGACAGGGAACCTGGGTTACCACACAGCTCACCATTACAAGCAAGGTGTTCACTGGTCAAAATTACCTGAGATTCACGAGCAGATTAAACACAAGATCATTCCCGCTACTGCTTAGACTCTATTTTTTTAAAATATTTATCGGCCAGGGAAAGCCATCCGCTTTCAGATCAACGATGTGCCCATCTATCGCCACACACCAGTCTTTTCCGGGACGCACCCCAGCTCTTTCTGCACATAATCATCCGGAAAACCCAGTCCTCACATAATGTACGAATAGGTCGAGTGAGAAAGGAGATGAACCAGTCATCACTGGCTTGAAGATGTCCATTAGCCAACCAATTTCGAACACGTCAGAGTGCTCCAACCTCAGTTGAACAACTGGCAGAATACTTTTACCACTGATGTCTGGAATGGCTGTTATGGCAAAGGTCGGTTCTGCTGAGGCGCGTCTATTCGAGACAATTGAAATGTGTCTGCACATTTTTATCCACCCAATAAAAAAAGGCAAGGGAGCGTACTCCCCTGCCTTTTCCTAAGTTATTGAAGATCAGTTACATAATGTCGCTTCAATCATCATCCTTTTCACGACGATCACGTTTCTTCCAACGGCGCTTCCTGTCTGAATGATCATCGTCATCACGATGCTCTCTTTTCCAGCGCCGCTTTCTGTCGGACCGATCATTCGTCATACGAGAATTTTTAAATTCACGTCTCACCTGCTTATACTCTGATTTACAGGCTTCAAATTTAAGCCGGGCTTTCTTATGTTTTTCCTTGAGAACATCATCATTGTCCATTGCCTGACAGGCACGGTCTGCAGCATCAATTCTGGCATCACAGTTATTATCGACACCATCGTCGCAGATTTCCATAGCCCCAGGATTTAGCTCTGGATTCGAATCATCACAATCCATCGGTCCACAAGCACCACCTTCCAGGTTATAGCCATCGGCATCAGCATCAGTACACATAATTGAGCAACCCACTGCGTTGAGATCTGCTGAATCGACTTTACCATTACAGTTGTTATCGATACCATCGCTGCAATTCTCTTCTGCGCCTGGGTTAATCAGGGCATCGTTATCGTTACAATCAACAGGTCCACATTCTCCACCTTCCAGGCTGTAATTGTCAGCATCCATATCAGTACATTGCGCTGGGCAGTTAATAGCCGCCGGGTCTGCCTTATCGACTAAGCCATTCCCATCATTATCGACACCATCGGTGCAAATTTCCGGAGCACCAGGATAAACATCTGAATGACTATCATTCAGGTCAACTGCTCCACACAAACCCCCTTCTGCATTAAAGCCATCTCTATCGGCATCAGTACAGGTTTGTGGTGGGGTTATGGGTGCTGGAGGACAGAAAAACTCTAAATTATCCCGTTTGCTCGCTGTTTTACCCGCACCACTGCCACCTCTACTTCCGTTATCGTGGCAGGCCGTACAATTATCCTCAACCTGAGGTTGAAATTCAGTTTTTAGCGGGTCACCTGTGCTTGCACAAAATCGATCCACATCTCTTCCTAACGAACCAAACGCGGAAGCACTGCTTGTTATAACAGACGAAGTGACAAAAATCGCCGTTGCTATAATGCCCTTATATTGCCTTATATTCTTCATTTACGATCACCTTTATTTCAGAATAAGAATTCACAAACAATTACACTGCATGCTCGAAATTAAATACGTGATAAATCTCTCAACTCTGACCATCCGCTCTGCGAAGAGACAACACAAATGACCTAACTAAAAGTCACAAATACATTTTTCTAGCATTCAAATTATTTGGTACCAATGCGTACTAACCGGGACTCGAATAATGCCTCTCGGTTTTACCCACAGAATATTTTTTGCAAACAGTATGCCAACAGGTTGGTAATTTATTTTTCTCTAGCAGTTTCCGTTAGATATCTAAATTTTTGACGTAACGGCACGATGAAAATTCAAATCGACCTGTCGCCGAAAAGAAACAATTTGTTACATTCATTCGATAACTGTCTGAAATCACGCAAAGAAAACTGTTGCCAATTAGGCACGCCTAAATATGCGACCAACTTCACATAAACATTGAGACCACCTTTGCACGAGGAAAACACTACAGAGACTAGAACCGCCTGGCGCCAGGACTGCCAGGAGGATATAAGAGTTTTTTCGCGCAAAAGTGAGAAACGAGTCTATTTCCCTGGCGACCTTGGCGCTCTGGCAGTTCTAAATATATTTATTATAAAGGTCTCGTTTAATAGTAATGGTAGGGAATAAGCAGGCTTCTAGTGTCCGCGACCTGGGAAGTCGACATTCTCTCTTGCGATTCTTTCTGCCTTTTTTATTGGTAGGATTATGTGTTCTGGACTCGTATAAGCAGATTTACCTATTTCATGTGAATAATAGAATTCCCCTGATTTTCCAGCTCCCGCGCTCTAGCAAGCAATGCCATCACATGAAATGGCTCAATACTGTCTATTCGACAGGAGGCCTCTGAGGCTTTGAATATTTGACTAACTCGCCATCAATTTGTGCATCAGCTCGATGTTGACAATGTTGGAGCCTCCAAGGCTGCCTTTGATAGCGGTTGCCGGGTCATCTGGCTCTCCAAACTGATCTACCACAAGCGCGGCGTCTGAAAAATCCTGCCCAGCGGTATATTGACTGACTGTAATGATCGTTTTGAGACCGGCACCACGCGCAGAAAGCAGCCCATTTTCGGAATCCTCAAGTGCAAGACATTCCTCTGGGGAAACCCCCATTTTTTCCATGGCATAGTGATAAATATCTGGCGCTGGTTTTTTAACTGGCACGACGCCCCCTGCAGCGATCACTTCAAACCAGCTTTCGGCATCCGCTGATAAGCTTTTTTGCAGTAAAACTGAGACATTTGCTGGTGTGGTCGTGGTGGCGATACCCAACCGTAAACCTGAGGCTCTCGCTTCATGGATTAATTGGCGAACGCCATTACGCAAAGGCAGCGCTCCGGCCCTGACAGTCGATGTGTAATGCTCGGTTTTCGTCGCGTGGAGGCTGGCAATAGTTTCCGCCAGATTACCTTCTGCTTTAAAATCCGGGGAATATTTGTCTATATAGTGTCGAATTCGTTCTTTTCCGCCGGTTACTGCTAAAAGCTCGCCATAGGTCGCCTGCGACCAGACCCAGCTCAAACCAGCTGCCTTAAACGCTGAATTAAAGGATTTGCGGTGAATTTCCTCTGTTTCGGCAAGGGTCCCATCTACATCAAACAATAAAGTCGTCAATTTAGCCATGATTTAACCTGAAAATAGGTGGATTCTGGAAGCCAGTGACTCTAGCCCAATGGACATTAATCAGCAACAAACTACTTTTTTCTTGACTATCGAACGATAGATCGGGACACTACCCTGCTCGGAATATTCAGGCAAGCTTGTGTTCTTGCCCTGTGCCTATTTTTCTGACAGAGCAAAGCTCTTTCGTTTGGAGATGGATGGATGGCAGCAAAAAAGAAAGTTGCAAAAACCAAAGCGGTAGCTGCAAAAAAAACCACAGCCAAAAAGAAAGTAGTGGCTAAAAAAAATGTAGTGGCCAAGAAAAAGGCCGCCGCAAAAAAGGTGCCTGTCAGCAAAAAAAAGGTTACTGCATCCAGTAACGGGCCAATAGAAGGTATAACACCCTATAAAGAAAAGAAGGGTGAAGAATATATGAACCCGACCCAGGTAGTGCATTTTGGAAATATCCTGAATGCGTGGAAAAACGAGCTTATGCAGGAAGTCGACCGTACAGTCCACCATATGCAGGATGAAGCAGCAAACTTTCCCGACCCAAATGATCGGGCAACGCAGGAATCTGAATTTAGCATGGAGCTGCGTACTCGCGATCGAGAACGCAAACTGATCAAGAAAATTGACGAGGCGCTGATACACCTTGAAAATGATGAATACGGTTACTGCGATGCCTGCGGGGTAGAAATTGGCGTTAAGCGGCTTGAAGCCAGGCCGACCGCAACCCAATGCATCGATTGTAAGACTCTGGATGAAATTCGAGAGAAACAAATGCGTTAAGGGTTCTACCAATCATCTCTAAACCGGCAGCGTTGCCGGTTTTTTTATGTCTGCGCACAGTCACTCAAAACCGATATACTACTCATCATGAATACGGGGTACTATGGTCGTTTCGCACCTTCTCCAACAGGGCCTTTACACTTCGGGTCGCTGGTCTCTGCTGTTTGCAGTTTTCTTGATGCGCGTGCAGTTGGTGGCAGATGGTTCGTTCGCATTGAAGATATTGACCCGCCTCGAGAAATCACAGGCGCCTCTTCATTAATACTACACGCTCTGGATGATTTTGGTCTGCACTGGGATGGCCCTGTTGTCTATCAAAGCACTCGAATCGACGCATATATTGATGCCCTTGAGTCACTAACTACTCGCGGCATGACTTACCCCTGTAGCTGCAGCAGAAAAGATATCCGTGAACGTAATCGCCACACCCCTGACTTGACCATTTACCCAGGCACATGTCGCCAGGGTAAGTATCAGGCCAACACGGCAATATCCAGGCGACTTAAAATTATCGGTCAACCACTCACCACCTTTATCGACAGGCATGCCGGCAGGCAAACAGAAAATGTTGCTCAACAAGTGGGCGACTTTATTCTTCAGAGAAATAATGGCCTGTTTGCGTACCAACTGGCTGTCGTCGTTGACGATGCCTATCAGGGCATTACCCATATTGTTCGTGGCAGTGACCTCCTGGACAACACGCCCAGGCAAATCTACTTACAACAGCAGCTTTCCTATTCAACGCCCAACTATCTACATCACTCCCTGGCGCTAGACTCAACCAATCGAAAACTCAGCAAGCAGGCTTTTTCACCGGCTATTGACCCTGAAAATAAATTGCAGTTGCTTTATGAAGCACTCGTTTTTCTAGGGCAAAACCCGCCACCAGAGATTAAGGAAGATACATTGGGTACGCTATGGCAATGGGCAATAACGCACTGGAATCTGTCGAAACTTACACCTGTTTAGGCAGATACTCTGCTGTATTTGCTGACTTATTAGCTCAAGCAATCCTTTCCCTGGCCGTTATTCATTACAATCCAGTCTCATTGAACTCAGGAAGAGTTTAGTGGCTATGCAACGTGCAAGGGGTATTGTACATTTCGTACGATTGGGAATAAGGGAAGAAAATAACAAGGCAACAGGGAAGCCAGGCATCTGATTAAGGGCGCTGCTTTAGCAACATAAATGTCAGTTATCAGCATCAGAATTATGGGCCTTTGGCCCTTTTTTTATCCACAAACTACGTCAAACTGCCTACGGCAAATTTCACCAGGCCCCAAACAGCCAGAATAAATAAAACCGTCACAATGGCCCCAACGATAATATAAGAAACAATACTGCCTTTTGCGAAGTCCTCTTCATGCTTCTTACTCCCCTGAACTCCAAACATTGATGCACTGACACTTTTAAAAACACTCAGGAGCGACTGCCCCTTTTTTTCTTTCATTCTTTAGACCTCGGCCGTTTTAATTGAACGCAACGAATATTCAGACAATAAAAACCCCGCAAAAATGCGGGGCTATTACCACTAAAAGTGAGCTTACTTTTAGAGACTAACGCCTAATTTAGCGAGTGTCTGCATAGTTAAACCACCTGTTGGTAAACTATTTTTCTGCTGGAATTGATCAACCGCGACCAGTGTCTGACGACCAATCACACCATCAATCGGGCCAGGGTTAAATCCTGCGGAGTGCAGAGCCTTTTGAATCTGAAGATTCAGACTCTTGCTCATATTTGTCTGACACAGAACTGAACGCCATTCGAGCTTGGCATCTGTCACCTTGATGCGCTTGGAAATGGATTGCTTTTCCGCAGGAATACTAATGCGTTTTTCCTGTGGAGGCGACACAAGCTTACGAACAGCCTGAGTTTCATACACAGCAGGTATTTCGAGCTTCTTGACCGAAGCAGGTGTTTTAATCACTCGCTTGGTAATCGTTTCAAATTTTGCAGGCACTGCAGCCATACACAATGTTTTACCCGTCGACTTACCCGCAGAACCCGCAGCAGCTCCAGCGGCTAACCAACTTGTGCTGCTATCAGTAACCTGCATGCGTTTGGTGATTGTCTCGTATTCTGCAGGAATTTCTATTTCTTTCTGAACTGCAGGTGAGATCAATTTACGAACTTTCTGAGCAGAATACTTGGCTGGTATCTCAACTTTCCGTGTGCTTGCAGGTGTTTTTAGCATCCGCTTGGTAATTGTTTTATAAACAGCAGGCACTTCAACCTTACACATGATTTCACCGGTACCATTGTCAATACGCTCAACGGGTCCACGGCCTTTCTTCCAGGTAGTATACGCTGCCCGTTGCAGAACTTTTTCGGTCACTTTTTCATACTCAGCAGGCACTTCCACCAATTTCTCAGATGCCTCTCTAACAAGAACCTTTTCAGTGACTGTTTCATATTTAGCAGGGACAACTTCGAATTTTACCGACGCTTCCTTTTTCAGGATTTTCTGCGTTTCAGTCTTGAATTGCGCCGCACTGTAGTGCTCGGAAAAACATTGCCCAGCGACTGCATTTTCTGGCAGGCCAAATGCCCGCGCGCCAGCAACTAGATTTGAATCAGCCTGTCGTGATTTGGAAGATTTTCCTGTTTTCCAAAGCGTTCTTGTTGGCTCAGTTTCAACACGCTCTTCCACTGTGCCATAAACAGCAGGAACAGGAATGATTTTCTCAGCACCCTGCCGAACCATCACTTTTTCCTGAACGGTTTCGTATTTTGCTGGGATAATTTCGATTTTGTCATAGCCATCGCGCTTAACGATTTCCTGAGATTCAGTTTTGTAGGTTGCAGGTATCATGACTTTGGCATAACACTCTCCCGCCTTAGCATCTGGGAGAGCCTGCGTCATACCGGTAAAGGTGGTATTACGTTCTTCAGCAACAGTTGAACCAACGGCAAACAATGCAGATGAAACAACGGTAAATATGATTGATTTCTTCATTAGATTAGGTTCCTCAACGCTTCCTTTATTATAAATAGTCTTACATGTAAGACATGGACATCGTGAATATAGCTCATTCGTATTTAATATGCCAAGTTCTGTGTGCTTTTCCTCTAACTATTGCGGTATTCTTGTAAACTATTACTCAAATGGGTGTCTATATGTTTATCTTCTCTACAAATTAAGCAGCACCTGATAAGACAGTGTATAAAGCCATTAAAATCAGCATTTTTTCCCTGATAGCCGGGGTATTCTCCCTGCCCGAGGTGGCTGCTGCGGCTGCGGCTGATCCCATCCAGCTGATACTGCCCAAACATAAACTACAGGCAGATGAGCTGGGAGTAATCATTAACAATCGAGACCCCTTAAGCATTAAGGTAGGGCGTTATTACCAGAAGCAAAGAAATATCCCCGAAAAAAATATCGTAACGATTGAAATCAACCCGGCAAACACTTTACTGACACCACAAGAATTCAGCAGAGTTTTCACAACAGTCAATCAAAAACTGGGGGCTAACGTACAGGCTATAGCGCTCACCTGGGCCGCGCCTTACAAAGTGAATTGCATGTCGATCACTTCTGCCTTTGCATTTGGTTATAACCCCGCTTTTTGCTCTAGTAAACTTTGCGCTAATACTCAACCAAGCCGCTACTATGCCAGCGAGAGTTTGTCTCCCTATTCTGATTATAAAATGCGCCCTGTCATGTCTCTTGCGGCAACTGACTTCAGTCTGGCAAAACAGCTGATTGATCGAGGCAAAGCATCGGATGCCTCGAACCCTCCAGGCACTGCCTATCTGGTGAGTACTGAGGACCGAGCCCGGAATGTCCGCTCTGTCTTTTATAATCGCATTGAAAATCAGCTTTCTGATACGACTAAAATTAATGTCATTCATACTCATGCGATCAAAAACAAAACCGATGTACTGTTCTATTTCACCGGACTAAAAAACGTCCCGTATATCGACACACTGACTTTTACTCCGGGCGCTGTCGCCGACCATTTAACATCAACTGGTGGCCGGTTAACAACCAGCGGGCAAATGAGTGCATTACGATGGCTGGAAGCTGGTGCTACCGGTAGTTATGGGACAGTGATTGAGCCTTGCAACCTGCTAAGCAAGTTTCCAAACCCCTTACTGTTAATGGACAACTATCTCTATGGCATGACGCTTATCGAAGCTTATTGGAAAAGTGTTCAACAACCTGGCGAAGGGATATTTATTGGCGACCCGCTAGCCGCGCCTTTCGATGGATACAGATTAAAGAAAACCCAATCCGCATTGATTCTTGAAACCAGAACGCTCACGCCCGGTGTTTATAGCGTCAGCCAGGCCCTTGAACCTATTGGCCCATTTCATTCCTGGCCACAGGTTATTACTGTTAAGCCACATCAAACGAA
>JAZGER010000069.1:0-14476 GCA_036478835.1 Gammaproteobacteria bacterium
CAGGGTAAATACCTCATAATATCGGCTTCTGAATGACCAGCCGAACCAAAATTTAACTATGGATTTATCATCACTGACTGCAATCTCACCTGTCGATGGCCGTTACGGCAGCAAGACGGCTCCACTACGCGCACATTTCAGCGAATATGGATTAATACGCTACCGGGTTCTGGTAGAAGTTCGTTGGCTGCAAATGCTGGCTGCAAACCCTGGTATTAGTGAAGTACCTCAATTTAGCGATGCTGCAACCGATCGGTTAAATACGATAGTGGGCGCATTTAATGAAGCCGATGCAGAGCGCGTTAAAACGATTGAACGTACTACCAATCATGATGTAAAAGCCGTTGAATACTTTCTAAAAGAGAAAATCACAGGAAACACTGAACTGGAAGCAGTGAGCGAATTCATTCACTTCGCCTGCACGTCCGAGGATATCAACAACCTGGCGCACGGATTGATGCTCAAAGAGGCCTGCGAACAGGTTATTTTTCCATTGCAGAAAAAAGTTATCCTGGCGATCCGCGAACTCGCCCACCTGAACGCGGATATCCCCCTGCTCTCGCGGACGCACGGGCAACCCGCCACACCCACCACACTTGGTAAGGAAATGGCGAATGTTGTCAGTCGATTGCAACGCCAGCAGTCCCAGTTGCTTGCTGTGCCCATGCTGGGAAAAATTAATGGCGCTGTCGGTAACTATAATGCACACATCATCAGTTACCCGGAGCTAGACTGGCCAGATATTGCCAGGGAATTTGTGACAAGTCTTGGCTTAACCTGGAACCCTTACACCACGCAAATCGAGCCGCATGATTATATGGCTGAATTGTTTGATGGCATGTCTCGCTTTAATACAATTCTGGTCGATTACTGCCGCGATATCTGGTCGTATATTTCGATTGGATATTTCAAACAAAAGACCATTGCCGGTGAAGTGGGATCCTCAACAATGCCGCACAAAGTGAACCCTATTGATTTTGAAAACGCGGAAGGAAACTGTGGCATCGCCAATGCATTGCATGGACATTTTTCTGCAAAATTACCTATTTCCCGTTGGCAAAGAGATTTGAGTGATTCAACAGTGCTCAGAAATCTCGGCGTTGCATTCGCTCATTCAATGATTGGATATGAGTCCCTGTTGAAAGGAAATAGCAAGCTACAGGTCAACGAATTCGCTATCAGTGAGGACCTCGATAACACCTGGGAAGTACTTGCTGAAGCCATACAAACGGTGATGCGTCGCCACGGCATTGAAGAACCCTATGAGAAACTAAAAGCCCTTACGCGTGGTCAATCTATTAACGTTAAAACCCTGGGAGAATTTGTTGAAACGCTGGATTTACCGGAAAATGCAAAAAACACCTTGCGAAAGCTGACACCGGGAACCTACATTGGTAATGCCGTTAAACAGGCAAAAAACATCTAAGCATCGAATTCAGGATAACAATCATGACAGATGAACTCTCTTTAGAACGCTTTGTTAGCCTCAAGCTGGGCGAGTCAGAGACAGAACTAGAGCTGGAAACTGCAGATGACCTGTGTCATGCGACTGATTTAATGGTCCAGCAGACGCAACATAGCCTGGAAATATTTACTCGCGATATGGATGAAGCGGTATACAACCGGGCGCCTTTTCTTGAATCGATTCGCCTGGCGTGTGTGCATAATCGTCAAATGCAAATACGCATGCTGGTTCAGCAATCACAACGCGCCGTGACCCTTGGGCATCGTTTTATTGAACTCGCCAGGAAGATGAGCAGTTCAATAGAAATTCGGCAGGTGCATGACGATTACCAGCAGTATAATCAGGCATTTCTGATCTCTGACCAGGTTGGCTTGATCAAAAAGCCTTTTGCTGATCGCTTTGAAGCTATCGCAAATTTTAACACCCCGGTGATTGCTGCAAGACAGAGAGAGTTTTTTACTGAAGTCTGGGGGAAAAGCACCCCCGATCCAGATATGCGGCGGCTCCATATATAACCGTTATTATGAAAACTATTTTCTTATTTATATTCACCCTGCTCGTTTCTCCTGTCATTCAGTCTGAGGGTATTGAAACCCTGCAGCTTCATCATCGTAGCGCGGACTCTCTACTGCCCATCATTGCGCCTGTGCTTGGTGATTCTTCAGCCATTACGGGTAGTGGCTATAAATTATTCTTTCGCAGCTCTTCACAGGAAGCAACAGATATTCGCAGCCTGGTAAAACAACTGGATGTTCCTTTAAAACAAGTAATGGTCAGTGTCTTTCATGGCAGCCAACGTGAAACAGAAGAATTGTCCAGACAGTTTTCCATCCGTTACACGCAGAAAGGCGGCATAGGTGATTTAGGGTTCAAGCTGTCTACCCGCGACACACATAATGTCACAACAGATTCGCCGCTTTATCAGCTAAAAATTCTCGACGGCTATGCTGGTTATATAGAAACAGGTAAAACCATCCCGGAAAGCTATCAACGTGCCTGGGTTAACCAATACGGAGAGGTCACGGTTGAAACCGACACTGAGCGTCGAGAATATTCCTCTGGCTTTGAGGTGTTACCCAGGATACGTGGAACTGAGGTGACCCTGGAAATCAGCCCCTACAAATCATTGTCTGGCAATCGTTATCAATCCGAAACAATCCACAGCGAATCGCTATCTACTACGCTGACAGGTAAACTCGGCCAATGGCTTGAAATTGCTGGCCAACAGACTGAGAAATCGAGTAATGGAACGCGTTCTGGTGTTCGCTACCAGACGCGTGAGCAGGAATCCAGCCGTGTCTGGGTTCGAGCAGATTTAATACACTGATAAACAATACGAAAGGAAACCTTATGTTTAGTCAATTTGTCATCTTTTTAGCGGTACTCGCAGTCGCCCTTGTCATTATGGGCGTCAAATCTGTTCCTCAGGGTATGGAATATACAGTGGAGCGTTTTGGGCGATACATAAAAACACTCCGGCCTGGCCTTAACTTGATCGTCCCTTTTATGGATAGAATTGGGGCAAAAATGAACATGATGGAACGGGTGCTGGATGTTCCTTCTCAAGAAGCCATCACGCGAGATAATGCCATGGTCAGGGTCGACGGTATTGTCTTCTTTCAGGTGCTTGATGCCGCCAAAGCGGCGTATGAAGTCAATCAGCTCGAACATGCAATACTGAATTTAACCATGACAAATATTCGTACCGTTATGGGGTCAATGGATCTCGATGAGCTGCTGTCCAAACGGGATAAAATAAACGCACAATTACTTTCTGTTGTAGACGATGCAACCACTCCCTGGGGCATTAAGGTCACCCGAATTGAAATCAAGGATATTGCTCCACCGGAGGATTTGATCGAAGCAATGGGCCGACAAATGAAAGCCGAGCGAATCAAGCGCGCTAACATTCTCGATGCAGAAGGCGTTCGAGCCTCAGAAATTTTACGCGCTGAAGGTGAAAAACAGGCGGCAATATTGAGTGCTGAAGGCCAGCGTCAGGCGGCCTTTCTGGAGTCAGAAGCGCGTGAACGAGAAGCCGAAGCCGAAGCTAAAGCGACGGCGGTGGTCTCTGAAGCCATTAGCAAAGGTGACCTGAACGCAATCAATTATTTCGTCGCAACAAAATACATCGAGGCATTGCAAGGCATTGCCAGCGCGCCGAATGAAAAACTGGTCTTAATGCCACTCGAAGCATCCAGCATGATTGGCTCTCTGGCGGGGATCAGTGAACTAGCTAAATCGGTAATGGACAAAAAGCCTGGCGCGACATCATGACCGTTGCCGATTTAACCTACTGGCACTGGTGGATTTTTGCCATCGCCCTGCTGCTACTGGAGTTATTTGCGCCGGGCGCATTTTTTCTCTGGCTGAGTATTGCTGCGGGCATTGTCGGTTTACTGCTGATGGTAGCCCCTGAGACAAGTTGGCAAATTCAGATGATCGTTTTTGCCGTGCTGTCTGTCATCAGTATTTTTGTCTGGCGGAAATATTTTAGAGGCCATTTATCAGACACCGACCAACCCACGCTGAACCGACGTGGCGAGCAATATATTGGTCGAGTTTTCACGCTCGATGAAGCCATTGTCGATGGGAAAGGAAAAATCCGGGTGGATGATTCCACCTGGATAGTGAATGGAGATGATTGCGCTGCTGGAACAAAAGTGGTTGTTAACGGCGTCAACAGTACAATCTTACATGTTGCTGCAAAGGTAGATTAGCGCCGGTTCGAAGTAGGCAGTTTTCCCGTTTTCACCGAGCAAGATTTTTTTTATTGAGCTGGATATAAAACACAAGCCGCTAAACCGCCAGGGCCAGGAAAACAAGCTTTTCCACGGTACCCTGGCAATTTTAACATGCGTTACGCAAAGGCCTTTCGGATGGTTTGACCTCCCCTGTTCCGCTGAAAATTGAGTGGGGAGTGACCGTTCTATCTGTTGTTCTGCTAGAATACGCCTTCATTCAAAAACAATGAATTTCATGGACAAATTAAGTCAATTGATGCGAGACCGCATCCTCATTCTGGATGGGGCGATGGGTACCATGATTCAGCGGCATAAGCTGGAAGAGGCGGATTATCGCGGTGAACGTTTTAAGGACTGGCCTTCAGACCTCAAGGGTAATAACGACCTGTTATCGCTGACCCAGCCTGAGATTATTGAAGGTATTCATACGGCTTACCTGGAAGCCGGCGCAGATATTATTGAAACCAATACGTTTAATTCGACCAGCGTATCTATGGCGGATTATGGCCAGGAGGATCTGGTTTATGAGCTGAATTATGAGTCCGCCCTACTTGCTCGAAAAGCGGCAGACAAAATAGCGACAACAGAAAAGCCTCGCCTGGTTGCTGGAGTCCTAGGCCCTACTAGCCGCACCTGTAGCTTGAGTCCGGATGTCAATGATCCTGGGTTTCGAAATATCACTTTCGATGCACTCAAGGATACCTATTACGAAGCGACAAAAGCGCTGGTAGAGGGGGGTGCGGATATCATTTTGATTGAAACGATATTTGATACGCTCAATGCAAAAGCCGCCGCCTTTGCTGTGGCCAGTTATTTTGAAGATTCGGGAAAAGAGCTTCCTGTCATGATATCCGGCACCATCACGGATGCCTCTGGTCGCACACTATCTGGCCAGACGGCTGAAGCTTTTTATAATTCTCTACGCCACGTTAATCCTGTTTCGATTGGATTTAACTGCGCGCTGGGCGCAGATCTGCTACGTCAGTATGTCGAAGAGCTTGCTTCTATTGCCGATTGTGCGATTAACGCCCACCCAAACGCTGGCTTGCCCAATGAATTTGGCGAATATGATGAATCGCCAGAAATGATGGCTGAGCAAATCGGCGAATGGGCTGAGTCAGGTTTTTTAAATGTCATTGGGGGTTGTTGTGGGACGACGCCGGAGCATATTAAAGCCATCGTGAAAGCGGTAGCGCCTTATCCTGCGCGACAAATTCCTAAGCGCGATTACACACTGAGACTCTCAGGCCTGGAACCCTGCAACATTCGCAAAGATTCATTATTTGTGAATATTGGTGAGCGTACCAATGTCACTGGTTCAGCAAAATTCAAACGCCTGATCCTTGATGGTAACTATGATGAGGCATTAACGGTCGCACTGGAGCAGGTGGAAAATGGTGCTCAAATTATTGACATCAACATGGACGAAGGCATGCTTGATGGCAAAGAGGCCATGGTCACCTTCCTCAATCTTATTGCCTCTGAGCCGGATATTTCCCGGGTTCCTATTATGCTGGATTCATCAAAATGGGAGATCATTGAAGCCGGTCTTAAATGTGTTCAGGGCAAAGGTATCGTCAACTCTATCAGCATGAAAGAAGGCGAGCAGAAGTTTGTCGAACAGGCCAGGCTTTGCCAAAAATATGGTGCTGCCATTATTGTGATGGCGTTCGATGAAGAAGGTCAGGCAGACACACAGGCGCGTAAGGTGGAAATCTGTACACGAGCCTACAGGATCCTCACAGAACAGGTCGGCTTCCCGCCTGAAGATATTATTTTTGACCCCAATATTTTTGCTGTAGCAACGGGCATCGAAGAACACAATAATTACGGTCTTGATTTTATTCAGGCAACCCAGGCGATTAAGCAGACGCTCCCGCATGCAAAAATCAGCGGTGGCGTCTCAAATGTCTCATTTTCATTTCGTGGAAATAATCCGGTAAGAGAAGCCATCCATGCGGTCTTTCTCTATCACGCCATAAAAAATGGGATGGACATGGGCATTGTTAACGCCGGCCAGCTGGCTGTTTACGATGACCTGTCACAGGAGCTGCGAGAGCATGTTGAAGATGTTGTCCTGAATCGTCGTCAAGATTCAACTGAACGACTACTGGATATTGCTGCTAAATATCATACTGACTCAACAGCGCGCAAAGAATCAGATGCCAACGCGATGGAATGGCGACAACTCCCGGTCATCAAACGGCTTGAACATGCCCTGGTGAAAGGCACGGATAAATTCGTAGTAGAAGATACGGAAGAATGCCGCCTTGCCTTCGACCGACCAATCCAGGTCATCGAAGGGCCGTTAATGGAAGGCATGAATGTCGTTGGTGATCTGTTTGGTGCGGGGAAAATGTTTCTGCCACAGGTGGTTAAAAGCGCCCGCGTCATGAAAAAAGCTGTTGCCTATCTCCTTCCCTATATCGAAGCTGAAAAGGATGGAGTTTCTAAAGCCAAAGGAAAAATCCTGATGGCAACGGTCAAGGGCGATGTTCATGATATAGGGAAAAATATTGTTGGCGTTGTTTTACAATGCAATAATTTTGAAGTCATTGATCTGGGTGTCATGGTCTCAGCGCAAAAGATTCTCGAAACCGCAAAAGAAGAAAATGTCGATATGATTGGCTTATCTGGATTAATTACGCCATCGCTGGATGAAATGGTTCACGTTGCCAAAGAAATGCAGCGATTGAAATTTGAAGTGCCGTTATTAATTGGTGGTGCGACAACGTCTCGCGTCCATACCGCTGTTAAAATTGAGCCGGGTTATCAGGGGTCTACCATCTATGTGAAAGACGCGTCTCGTGCCGTGGGCGTTGCACAAAACCTGGTGAGCGACACACTCAAAGAAAAGTATGTGCAGTCGATTCGAGATGAATATGACAAGGTACGTGTGCAACATAAAAATAAGCACCGTAAAATCGAATGGCTGAGTATTGATGATGCACGGGCAAACAAGGTTAGCATAGACTGGGACAACTACCGGTCTATTCGTCCAAAAATGTACGAAGAAGAAACGACAGTTGACAGCCCTTTCCTCCGGTCATTTGAAAAATATCCGCTCCGTGAGATTGCGGAATACATCGACTGGACGCCTTTCTTTAAAACCTGGGAGCTAGCCGGAAGTTACCCGAAGATTCTTGATGACAAGATAGTCGGCGTGCAGGCAAACGAACTGTTTGATGATGCAAAAGCCATGCTGGAAAAGATTGTATCTGAAAACTGGCTGGAGGCGCGAGCGGTCATTGGCCTGTTTCCAGCCAACCAGATTAACGATGACGATATCGAGCTATATAACAGCGAACAACGCGATGAAGTGTTAACCACCCTGCACCACTTGCGCCAGCAAAACAAAAAGCCGCAGGGAAAACCGAACCAGTGTATTAGCGATTTTGTTGCCCCTAAGTCGACAGGAATCACTGACCATATCGGGGCGTTCGCCGTCACTGCTGGCATCGGTATTGAGGAACATGTAAAACGCTTTGAAGCGGATCACGATGATTACCAGTCTATCATGCTTAAAGCGCTGGCTGATCGCCTCGCTGAGGCATTTGCAGAGTTAATGCATGAAAAAGTCAGGAAGGAAATCTGGGGCTATGCCAACATTGAAACCTTGACAAATCAGCAACTGATCAAAGAGCAATATGCCGGCATACGACCCGCGCCTGGTTACCCAGGCTGTCCAGATCATACGGAAAAAGCGACGCTATGGTCGCTGATTGATCCCGCTAATCATGCGCAGATATCGATCACAGAAGCCTTCGCCATGTTACCCACGGCTTCGGTTTCCGGCTGGTATTTTGCGCACCCTGACGCGGGATATTTCGGCCTTGGTAAGATCAATCGCGACCAGGTTGAAAGTTATGCCAAACGTAAAAACTGGTCGTTAGAAGAAGCAGAAAGATGGTTAGCACCGAATCTGGGGTATACGTAGTGGCCAGTGTTTTCCGGAAGAAAAAATGCTCCCTGTGCCCATAGTGAGAGCATTGTTCCAGAAATCATAAGTGGCTCATCACTAGATTATGGTTGGTCGAAAACAATCTATGGCTCCAGGGTATTTCGTATTCCATTCAACATGGTCCTGTGGTCTATATAGTCAACGGCAATCGGCCAGCAGGATGAGCCTGCACAGAGTGCGAGTCCTGGAAAGCTGTAGACGCCTAATGTTTCAGCATTGCGTATTTCACTGCCAAGTATTTTTCTGGTTTCCAAGCTATTCAGATCAACAGTAAATCTGGCTTCATCCAGCCCGATATTTTGAGCCAGACGGATCAGCGTAGTGTCATCTGAAGGATTTCTAGCCTCAAGGTAGTAGGCACGCTGAATCGCAAATGTCATTTGGCCATCGTATTCTTCACCCTGAGTTCTGGCCGCAATAATTGCTCGGCACGCAGGATAAGTTGAGCGTCGTGGTTTGCAGTTTTCCCAAAAGCTATAATTGAATTGAATGCTCGGTATTGTCTTCTCGATGCGTTGCCATGCTGATTGAATCATTTCCTGCATTTCTAGAGGCATCGCCTGATTGGTATCTGGTGCCAGGCCGCCGAGTAGCCTTTTTACCTGAATGTTTTCAGGCAGCGCTTTTAATAAGGCATCCAGCGTGGGTTTAAAACCGTAACACCAGCTGCACATAGGATCATGGACATAATATAATTCAGCCATAGTTGGCCGATCCAGGACATCTAAAATATGATTCATTTAACATCGCGCACTCCCAGCAATTATTGTGAAAAACGTTAGGATAAAGAATGATACGGTAAATGGCCTAATGAACACCCAAAATACGCCAAAAACTGCCAGCCCCGCTTCATAGCCGGTAGAAACAGGATGAAGAAGGTGAGTTCAGGCTATATACTACGGGATTACATGGCCCAGATAGTTTCGCTCTGGCAGTCGAGCCCTTGACATACGTCACCTGACTGAGAAAAGCCGTTGCAGATGGGCTTTAGAACCTGATTTAGGTAAAATATGAAAATCATTATTCGTTTATTTTTTAAAACAGTGCGGGCAATCGTTGGCCCCATATTGCTTTTTGGTGACTGGGCGACGACGCCTAAAGGCGTCCACCGGGATTCCAAAACGCAGCAGCTCTTCGATACTCAAACCGCTGAGTTAACGCTTTACCAGTTCAGTACCTGCCCTTTTTGTATTAAGGTAAGACGTGCTATTAAGCGTTTATCGTTGGATATCACGATCTGCGATGCTCGAAAAAATGAGCAATGTCGTGAAGCATTGCTTAGTGGTGGTGGCGAAATCAAAGTGCCCTGCCTGAGAATTGTAGATAGCAAAAACGAGGTAATCTGGCTCTATGAGTCTGATGAAATTATTGCTTACCTGAACGAAAGGTTTTCAGGCGAACAACTGGCTAACTCCAGCGTTTAATAGCATGAGCAATCTTTTAGATGATCGCATTGAAAGCGTTGAAATTAAAGTGATGCACCAGGAGTCCGCGGTTGAAGAGTTAACGCAGACATTACTCTCTCTTGAGAAGCTGCTCAGGCATCAGGATGAGAGCATTAAACGGCTGGAAATCCAGCTACGCGCATTAAGTCCGGCGCAAATAGCATCGGCTGATGAAGAAACGCCACCGCCACATTATTAAATGAATCTCACCCACTAAATTTATTAAAAATAAGGCTTACCATGTCATTTACAACGGAACAAATTGAAGAGCTTCATGTGCTAATGAATTTCAATCTGAACTCAAATATGAAAGGGATTAAAGTACACAAATCTGCTCGCCAGGAAATGATAGCCGCAGTGGATCGCCTGCATGCTAAAGGCATGATTACTCAGATTGATGGCGGTTATCTTACTGATCTTGGCCGTGAAGCGGCCGAGCACGCGCAGGTTTTGCTGACCATGCTGGCGCCTTCAGGTGAAATGAGCTCTTAATTAGAAGATCTGCGGTTCGTCTCCTGGCTGCCACTGAGGGTATTTTTCCATAATGCTCTCAAATAAGCTGGATTCTAATAACTTGTTAAGCCATCTTTTTAATTCTTCATAGAGAGTAGCGTCAAACCATGCCTTATCTACATAGGCGAACTGTCGAACAAAAGGAAAGATAGCAATATCAGCCGTTGATAGCCTGTCATTAACAAGATAGGTAGTTGTTTCTAGCCGTGAATTTAGCTGCTGAAGAAATAATTCGCCTTTTTCCCGGTAATATTCGGGCGTGTTTTCTGGATAGCGATCAGAATATTTATACCGATCAAGATGATATTTAAATTGCTGATCATTTGTCTCGATGAGCTGCAGGACTTCATCTGTCTTTGATGGGAGCCGCCAGGAGTCTGGGTCATTCTTTTCTAATGCCCAATACATAATATCCAGACTTTCGTCGATAACCTTTCCGCTTTCCAGAACTAACACGGGCACTGTCCCTTTTGGAGAGACTTCCAGTAAATGCGATGGCATTTCTCTAAAAACAACTTCCCGCAGGTAAACGGGCACAGCACTGTATTTAATTGCCATGCGTGCTCGCATTGCATAAGGGCAACGGCGAAAAGAATACAATATTGAAGGCATTTTAAATGCTGACACTCATTTTAGAACCGAAGTAGATGTATTTATTCTTCAGCCTGATATAATTAAAGATATTGGCTTACACAGATTACTAAGATGCATTTTATCGTATTAATCCTTTTTCTGCTGTTGTTAATTTTTGGCCCGCAGCTTTGGGCCAAAGCAACCTTTAAACGTTATTCCACTCCATTAGATAGCATTCCAGGGACAGGCGGCGAGTTTGCCAGACATTTGCTTGCCCAGCTTGACATTTCTGACGTCTCTGTAGAAGAAACTCAACCTGGTGGCGATCATTACGACCCGCAGAGTCGTACCGTTAGATTAAGTCCTGAAAATTATCGGGTTAACTCGTTAACGGCTATTACTGTTGCGGCTCATGAAGTTGGTCATGCCATTCAACACGATAAAAACGAAAAGAAACTTAAGTGGAGAACCCAACTTGTTCACTTTTCTCAGGCATCACAAAAAATGGGCTCTGCAGCCATGTTACTTGTACCCGTGGTTACTGCAATCACACGAAGCCCTAACGCTGGGCTGCTCATGATTGTGCTGGGTTTGATCAGTCTGCTAAGTGCAACCCTTGTGCATCTGATCACATTGCCAGTTGAACTGGATGCTAGTTTTCGCAAAGCATTGCCTATTTTGAAGCAGGGAAAATATATCAACACTAAGGACGAACCGGCAACAAAAAAAATCCTGCAGGCGGCCGCCTGGACTTATGTCGCTGCATCATTAGCGAGTGTCTTGAATATATGGCGCTGGATGGCGTTACTAAAACGCGCCAGGTAGGTTTTGCCAATACAGCAAAAGCTGTATTGGCAAAAAACCGGCTAGCTCAGAGGCTTTGGTTCGACAGGATCAAGTTTCCAGATTTCCTCATTGTAATCCAGCATGGTTCTATCCGTTGAAAATTTCCCGCTACATGCTGTATTCATAATGCTCATCCGTGTCCAGCGTTCTTCATCTCTGAACGCTTCAGATACTTTTTCCTGCGCTTCTACGAAGCTGCCAAAATCAGCCGCAGTCAGCCATGGATCCTGTGGATTGTAGATTGAGTCGATAATGGGATCAAACAGACCATCTTCAAACTGATTGAAATGCCCATTTTGTAGCAACTGAATAACCGCTTTTAAATCGGCATTATTTTCGATGATTTCATGCGGGTTATATGTCTCACGAGTTGCTTCAACTTCTTCAGCTGTCAAACCAAACAGGAAGAAATTCTCTTCGCCAACTTCTTCGAGGATTTCTATATTTGCTCCGTCAAGTGTGCCGATTGTGATTGCGCCATTCATCATGAACTTCATGTTACCTGTGCCCGATGCTTCTTTACCCGCCGTCGATATTTGTTCGGACAGGTCAGCGCCAGGGCAAATGATTTCCATTGCTGACACACGGTAATTGGGGAAGAAAACAACTTTGAGCTTATCACCTACCATTGGGTCATTATTGATAACGTCTGCGACATTGCCAACCAGCTTAATAATACGCTTTGCCAGCATATATCCAGGCGCTGCCTTTCCACCAATGAGCACACAACGGTTAGTCCAGTTGCTGGTGTCACCCTTCTTGATTCGGTTATAAAGATGGATTACATGCAATACATTCAGTAACTGGCGTTTGTACTCATGAATACGTTTCACCTGAATGTCAAACAATGCAGCTGTATCAAACTCAACACCACAATCTTGTTTTACCAGTGCCGCAAGCTGTTCTTTGTTTGCGCGTTTAATGGCTTTCCATTGGGAACAGAATGCAGCATCGTTAACTTTTGGAGTTAACTGTTCCAGCTCTTCGAGTTTAGTAACCCACTGTTCGCCAATATTTTCAGATAATAATTTGGTTAAACCTGGATTACACATCGTTAACCAGCGACGCTGTGTCACACCATTCGTCTTATTGTTAAAGCGTTCCGGCCATAGCTGATAGAAATCATTAAATAGCCCTTCGATCAACAGGCGTGAATGCAGCTCGGCAACACCATTTACGGAGAAACTGCCGACGATAGCAAGGTATGCCATGCGAACCATAGAACAATCGCCTTCTTCTATAATAGACATACGGCGAAGTCGGTCAACATCACCTGGCCATTTAGCAGAAACTTCGACCATAAATTTGGCATTGATTTCGTAAATAATTTCCAGCAGGCGTGGTAATAGATTCTCAAACATGCCAACAGACCAGCGTTCTAGCGCTTCTGGTAATAATGTATGATTCGTATAAGCCATGGAGTTTTTTGTGATATCCCAGGCTTTATTCCAGTCAAGACGGTATTCGTCAACCAGTAACCGCATCAGTTCTGCAACAGCGATACTAGGGTGAGTATCGTTTAACTGGAAACAGTTCTTTTCAGCGAGGTCGTCGAAGTTTGTCCCATGCATACGAACCCAGCGACGAAGTACGTCTTTAAGGCTAGCGGAGGCCAGGAAATACTGCTGGCGTAATCGCAATTCTTTGCCGTTTTCACTGGTATCATTAGGGTAAAGTACCATCGTGATATGTTCTGCATTATTCTTCGCGGCGACCGCTTCAGGATAGGAGCCGGCATTAAATTCATCGAGGTCAAATTCATCAGTAGCTGTGGATTTCCACAGGCGCAAACTATTGACTGTATCGTTGTTGTATCCTGGAACCGGTACATCAAAAGGCACTGCAAGGACATCATGGGTATCTACCCACCGGATACGCAGGTCATTGTTTTCGTCGTTATAAAACTCTGTCCGTCCACCAAAATGTATCCGTTGTGAGTGTTCGGGGCGCTCCAGCTCCCAGGGATTCCCATCGCGAAGCCAGTGATCCGGCTCTTCCAGTTGATTGCCGTTTTCAATTTCCTGTCGGAACATGCCATATTCATAGCGTAAGCCATATCCCAGCACAGGTAATTGAAGTGTTGCACAGCTGTCAAGGAAACAGGCTGCCAGTCTGCCTAACCCACCGTTACCAAGGCCGGCATCATGCTCACTGTCTTCGACTTCTTCGAAGCCGATACCGTATTCGTATAGTGCCTTATTCACCTCGTCAGTAATGCCAAGATTAAGCATTGCATTGCCTAGCGCTCGTCCCATCAAAAATTCGAGTGATATGTAACAGGTACGTTTGACATCGCTCTCTTCGTAGGTTGCACGCGTGTTTTTCCAACGTTCCATGAGACGGTCTCTCACAGTGTAAGCAAGGGCCTCGTATAAATAGTGCCCAGTGCATTGTTGTTTATCCCGACCTAGTGTTCGATTGAAATAGCGAAGAAAGTCATTCGCTATCGCCTTGGAGTCCATTTCCAGAGGCGGTAATTCAGTGATTTTTGGGTGGGTGCAAAGCGTGTTTGACTTTGTATCTTGCATAATTTTATGACCATTCCGATTTCAAGTTAGGATCGACGCTTCTAAAATTCAAGTTTATCGTGTTTTCATTTTACAAACCATTAACTAAAACATATATCATATAATTAACTTATCTTATTGTTATTTATAGATATATTTTAATTTTATATTCTAGCTATCCAGTTTATAAGGCATATAACGGCCACAATACTGAAACACTAAGCCAATCAAGCTTCTTCGTCAGCGCGGTGATGCATCACTAGATAGATGCAGGGTAACAACAGCAAGCTGGCAAGCATTGAAAAAGACAGACCGGAGACAACGGTCACTGCCAGCGGTTTGAGCATCTCGGCACCCTCACCTACACCTATCGCCAGAGGGAGCATACCAAACACTGTGGTTAAGGACGTCATCAGAATTGG
>JAZGER010000070.1:0-2877 GCA_036478835.1 Gammaproteobacteria bacterium
CAATTTAATCATGACTTCTTACACTCCAATTAAGCAGGCCAGGTTTTCTGACAGATCAACTCGCTCACGAAAAAACACAAGATTATTCCGTTTGGACCAATTTTGCGTCTTTGCGAGAACCTATAAAACAACGCCGGTTTTATTGAGTCGAATTTCTGGTCAAAATTGTGTCCAGTTTATTGGCGAACGCTTGCCGGTCACTTTGATTTAACGCCGGTGGACCACCTGAGTGCATTCCGCTGGAACGCATGGTTTCCAGAAAGTCACGCATCGTAAGGCGTGCTTTTATGGTATCAGCAGAAAACAGGTCGCCCCTTGGACTTAGTGCCAGGCCGCCCTTCTCGATAACGTCAGCGGCGAGCGGAATATCACTGGTAATAACGAGATCACCGGCTTCCAGCCTTTGCACAATCTCATCATCAGCAACATCAAAACCGGACGAGACCTGAAGGAAGTTTATATACGGTGAAGGAGGTGTCCGTAACGCATGGTTCGCCACTAACATAGTCGACACCTTCATTCGCTCTGCCGCCCTGAACAGAATCTCCTTAATGACGCCAGGACAGGCATCTGCATCAACCCAGATCTTCATCCATGCGAACCTTTATTATCATCAGCTCCACCCCAGATCACCTCGGAATGTTGAGTGGCAATATACAAATCCTCAACCTTTTTTCTTGCCCAGGGCGTTTTCCTCAAAAACTTCAGACTGGATTTCACCGAGGGCTCACTCGTGAAACAACGCACAGCAATCCGGCCACCCAGACCTTCCCAGCCGTAGTGATCAACCAGGCTATTGACGATCTGCTCCAGCGTTATGGCGTGTAGAGGATTGTTAACTTGCTTTCCCTTCATCGTGGCGTCTTGTTTATCGCTTAGCATTATGGCGCTGATTGCGTGCCTTAAGGTTTTTCAGAAAAGACACAAGCTCAGTTTCTCCCCAGGCCTGGGCTTCAGCTTCACTGGAAAACCCACTCTGTTTTTTAGAAACGACTGTTTCTTTTGCCGTTTTCCGCCGAACTATCTCTGTCGACCATTGCGTTCCGTTCTGCGTCACTCGATAAATAAATTTCTTGCTCTTTACCATTTTCATACTCTCATTGATTTTTCAGGTCACTACACGCGAGTAACATGCGCTGCATTTCTTGTTTACCGATGCTCTCCAATATCTGCACATTTTTCTCAGGAATACGGCCAACATCAGAATGTTGTTCAATTACTTTTTCCACACTGCTCTCCCGCAATAAGTGTAATAGGGGGTAAGGCGTCTTATTCGTGTAATTCTCAGCATCTTCAGGCAAAGTACTGCTGAACTGGTAATCCGGATGAAAACTGGCAATCTGATAAATGCCATCATAATTCATTTGAGTCAGCAACCGGTCCACGTAATCCAGAAATTGATTATAGTCATAAAAATCGCCGAGTACATCCGGGTGAATCAGTAACGTGGTCTCAATGGAACTGTCATTCTGCATAAATTCCAGTTCAGTAGCCAGATCCAGTAATAGTTGCTCTTCCGTTTCGGCATGCGACACAAAGAACCTCACACGATTTTTCACCAGCTCACGCTTTGCAAATGGGCAGAGATTTAACTCTACGACGATTGTCTCTACCCACTTCCGCACGGAATTGATTATTTCACTGTCTTTCAAAACACACCTTAAGTAACAACAATCAAGAACACACCAATAGATAGCAGTATAAGACCGGCAACCTTGTTCAGCACTTTGATTACCTTAAATTCCTTGAGCGTATTGCCTGCTTTTGCAGCGACGAAAGCATAACCAAGTTTCACTCCACCAACCGCAACAATAGCCACACTAACAATAATAGCTGTTTCCTCAATAGAAATATTCTGCAAATCTATAAATGCAGGCAGAAATCCCAGATAAAAGAATATTGCTTTCTGGTCGCCAATCGTAACAAATAACCCGGCTAAAAAACTGGGTACAAAAGAAGCATCCACTGCTCCCATATCATTTACTGTCTCTGGACTTGCTAGCCATAATTTTACGCCTAACCAGATGAGATAAACGCCACCAGCATATTTAACCAGAGAAAATAGCTCGCCCATGGTTTCTGCGAGCAAGGATAAACCAGAAATTGCCAGTAGAATAAAAAGGGTATCGCCAACGACAATTCCCAGCGCTGTAAAGGCACCATGAAGGAATCCAGATGTCGCTGACCGTGTCGTAACAGTCAGCACACTAATACTGGGCAGAAGCGCCAGAACAAGCATACTTGCGAATAATGCGGTGATAGATGCCAGTGTCATAGTGGTTAAAGCATAACCTATCTTCTTTCCTTAGCCAGTCGCATATGAAACGCCCTTATACTTTTCATACAATTGGCACACTAACGCGGAAACCATAGGACACCCACCGCTTGCATTGTTTTTTGGGGCACAAGATAGTGACTTAACCGGCTTTCATCAGCTGCCGCGAAGCATGGCGCTTGTTTTGCGGTCAGCTGCATGCTTTTGTTAAGGCTTTCGATTCCACGAAATGTCAACTTTACGATGCTGCGAAATGCAGTCTCGAAGATATAAATTGATTAAGCTTTGATAGGGCACGCCTGAATCTTCAGCCATGCCTTTAAAGTAATTGATTACATCCTCGCCTAGCCGCATTGTCACTGGCTTTTTTAGTTTTTGTGAGCATGGCAATGGCTCAATTATCAGGACGAAATAGCTTGCGGGATATTGTCGACAACCTGTCAGCACAGGCGCATCGTCTTTATCACCTTGGGAATGCAAAGCTGTCTCGTTCTAACTTGTCCCGCATCAATGACCGAAAGCCTTATGCGCTCTATGAGGCTTTGTTTGGGGCGTTGTTGAACCGGTGCCAGGGCGTGGTTCCAGGACACAGTTTCCAATTT
>JAZGER010000071.1:0-2377 GCA_036478835.1 Gammaproteobacteria bacterium
GGTGGCCAGCAAGGTCGGCACGGTGCTCAGGTTAGCCCCGGGCAGATGCTTAATGAAGCTTATGAGATAATAGGTGTCACCCGTGAGTCGACCGATGCGCAGATAAAGAAAGCTTATCGTCGCTTAATGAGCCAGCATCACCCGGATAAGCTGGTGTCAAAAGGCTTGCCAGAAGAAATGCTGAAATTGGCGACTGCGAAAACCCAGGAGATTCAGAAAGCCTATGAGTTAATCAAGGACTCTCGCGGATGATTCCAGGCCGATCTGTTTTCATCAGCCTTTGTGCCCTGGCGGTTAGTAAAATGTATCGTGCAAAGGTCTCTAAATATACTTTCCAAACACGCCAACGATGATTGTCGTCAGTCCAATCAGCAGATTAATGCCAATCATTTTTCGAATCGTATTTAACTGTGCCCCTGCAACAGGCCAGTCAGAAGCCGCAACCGCTGTTTTCAGGCGCTTATAAGGCGCAAAAAATAAATGAGCGAAAATCAGGATCATGACCCAGCCGAGACCGTGCATGATATGCACATAAAGCCCAACGGATGACATGCCGCCGAATACCTTGAAGATCATCCAGTAACCGGTGACAGGAAGCGTGAGGGCAAACAGCCAGACCCAGGGGAAGAAGGCTTTAAAGCACTGTGTCCATAAGGGTAGTCGGAGCGGTGGTTCCAGTAAATTAGCCGCAACAGGGCGTAACACCATATAGGCGAAAAACATACCGCCGACCCATAGCACGGCCGACAGCAGGTGAAGCGTAATAGCGATGGACATAAATTTTCCTGGTTCATTGTGTTGTGGTAAGTCTATCTTAGCAAGATTTCGTAGGCGTTATCCGGTCAGTGTTTTTTCGGGCCATGATGTCGCTTTAGCCAGCCATACACGAGTCGAACCAGTGTTGTGTTATGCCCCAAAAAAAAATGATCTGCACCCGCTACCTTTTTTTGCTGGTAGTGTTTGTTTCCTGCCTTCAGGCTGGCTTTTTTTCTAGCGGATGCGGAGCGTGATACCGCATCCAGATCACGGCTGCCGTAAAGATCCAGGTACGGCTGATGTATTGTTGCGATAGATTTCACGATATCAACATCCGGGTCAATTTTAATGTCGCTAATCCCTATCGCGACAATGCCTTTAATCTGTTCATTTCTTGTGGTGGCTAGATAGTGTGTTGCCATTGCTGCGCCGAGACTATGGCTGACCAGGACGATTGTTTTACTTCCCAGCGAGCGTAAATACTCGGTCGCGGCCTGAATGCGGGGACCGGCTTCCTTAAATAGTAGGCCATAGTCTGTAATTGTTGCCTCATTGCCGAGGACTGGCAGTTGAATCGATAACGTTGACCAATGATGTTCAGGTAAGCCGACCCGTAGTGGATGAATGACTTCAGGCCAGTCAGGGTGTGCGCCCATGCCATGCAGGAGAATGACGGCTCTTTCGTTGTTAGCCGCGGTTGATTCAGTGAAGATGGCTGAAAATTCATCATTACCCGCCTTGAGTGTGATGGCTTCCCCGTCGAGCAGGCTATCGGTTATTTGCTCCGCCCAGCGCTGCTCCTTTTCTTTGTCTGAAGCAAAAAGACTGAGTGAAGCCAGAATCAGAATGCTTGCGAGTATATAAATAACAAATAAATTCAATAAGTTAGATTTTGTCTTCGAGCGGTGCATCGGTTATCTCCGTCGGGGAGTGTGAAAATTTTGCGCGATCAGGTAAAGTGCCCGGTTTCGCCGTTATTAAACTGAAGAGGCTACAACTATGGCAGATTATAAAATTGCGCCATCCATCCTGTCTGCAGATTTTGCCCGGTTGGGCGAAGAGGTCGATAACGTCCTCAAATCCGGTGCGGATATTGTGCACTTTGACGTGATGGATAACCACTACGTTCCCAACCTGACCATCGGCCCTCTGGTCTGTGATGCCTTGCGTAAGCACGGCGTGACAGCAGAAATCGATGTGCATTTAATGGTTAAGCCCGTTGATGCGCTTATTCCTGATTTTGCCAAAGCCGGTGCCAGTTACATTACATTTCATCCAGAAGCCAGCGAGCACATTGATCGCAGTCTGCAACTGGTGCGTGAGCAGGGATGCAAATCCGGTTTGGTATTCAATCCGGGCACCCCGCTGGATTGCCTGGAGTGGGTCATTGATAAAATCGATATGATTTTATTGATGTCAGTGAATCCGGGTTTTGGTGGCCAGAGCTTTATCCCGGCAACGCTGGATAAATTACGCGCTGCACGAAAAATTATTGATGCCAGTGGCCGTGATATTCGCCTGGAAATTGATGGTGGGGTGAAAGTGAATAACATTCGTGAAATTGCAGAAGCAGGGGCTGATACCTTTGTTGCCGGTTCCGCTATCTTTGGCGCAGTGGGCG
>JAZGER010000072.1:0-5562 GCA_036478835.1 Gammaproteobacteria bacterium
TCACCCTCATGCCATAGAGCGACCGAACAGGCTTCTGTCGCTGTTTCCAGCGCGAGTATATTCATAGTAACTGAGAGTATTCGGTTTTTTTGTCCGCGGCCACTTCGCGGAAAAATTTCGCCACATCTGCCAAACAATCAGTCATATTCATATCAGGCAAACTATCCAGAAAAACTTTCCCATAACGCTTACCGCGAATGCGTGGATCACACAGTACCAGCACACCCGTATCTTCGACGCCCCGGATTAACCGACCGACACCCTGTTTTAATGCAATGACGGCATTGGGTAACTGCTCTTCCATAAAAGGGTTATGCCCCTGTTGGCGTAATGCATCGATACGTGCCTGTAATACCGGGTCGCCCGGTGATGCAAACGGTAGTTTGTCGATAATGACACAGGACAATGCTTCCCCTCGAACATCCACACCTTCCCAGAAACTGCTGGTGCCTAATAACACGGCGTTACCCAACTCACGGAAGCGCTCCAGTAATTCAGTCCTGGGGGCTTCGCCCTGTACCAATAACGGAAAAGGGCATAAGCGGCGTAATAGTTTTTCTGATTGATTCAACGCACGATAGCTGGTGAATAACAAAAATGCTCGACCCTGACTTTCCTTCAATACATTCTGGGCAACATCCAGAAAGGCATCATTATAGCTCCTGTCGGAAGGTTCAGGCATTTTGTCGGGCAAATACAACAGCGCGTTGCGCTGGAAATCAAACGGGCTATCAAGCTGCAGCGTGGTGGGTTCCTGCAAACCTAACCGCCGAGAAAAATGGTCAAAGCGATTGTTAACAGACAAGGTGGCCGACGTGTAAATCCAGGTAGCAGGTAATGTTTGACAGCGCGCCTGAAAATAATCAGCTATATCCAGTGGTGTCAGATTGATACGAAAAGACTGCCGAAAGGTCTCAAACCAGTGAATGTGGTCGTCCGGCGGTTGCATCGTTGTCAACAATAAACGCTCGCCCAATAGCTGACCGCGCTTGGAGCAGTTTTCTAAACCACGGCTCAACGAAGCCTGTTGTGACACCTGTTTTGTCAATTCACTTAAATGTATCTGCAGTTCACCCAGCGCAGTTTTGAGATCAGGCTTATTGGCGATGGCATCCCAGCCTGCACGCTGATCAGTCTGGCCCATCGCTAATCGAACCTGGCTAACACTGTGCTCCAATTGCCGGGCATGATCAGGCAGCCCACTCATTAGGCCGGTTTCTTTTACATATTCGGTCACGCAATCACGTGCATAATCAAATAACTGCCGACTGGTCAGGCTGGTACCAAAGAAACGCGTTGCCGTTTCAGGCAGTTGATGAGCCTCATCAACAATGATGGCATCGACATGCGGTAGCAGCTCACCAAAGCCCTCATCCTTTAGCGCCATATCTGCAAATAGCAGATGATGATTAATCACAATCACTTCTGCATCCATTGCATTGCGGCGTGCTTTCAATACGTGGCACTGGGTGTGCCAACCGCAATCTGGACCCAGGCAGTTATCGGTTGTTGAGGTAACTTTGGACCAGATAGGAGAATCTTCTGCAATATGAGTGAGCTCTGCTATATCACCCGATTGTGTTCGACCAGACCAGTCATGAACTTTTTCAAGCTGATTCTGCTGTTCACGCGATTTAAGGCGGCCTTCTGCTCGCGTCACATTTAACCGATGGTCACACAGGTAATTTGACCGGCCTTTCAAGAGTGCAACATTCACCGGGATTTTCAGTGCTGAACGAACCACAGGCAGATCTCGATGAAATAATTGGTCCTGCAAGTGACGAGTACCGGTTGAAATAACGACACGGCGACCGGATAACAGAGCAGGCACCAGATAGGCAAATGTTTTACCTGTACCAGTACCCGCTTCTACGACCAGTACGCTTGAATTTTCTAGTGCATTAGAAACAGCGTTCGCCATCGCCTGCTGTTCCGGCCTTGCTGCGAAGCCGTCGAATGCATCAGCCAGGGGGCCGTTATCCGCCAGCCAGTCAGATAATTCCATTAATGATACCTGGTGTATTGACCATCACTGGCTAGTCGCTAGCCTGACGATTATCCCAGACCTCATCATCCAGCTCACCGTCTTCTCGTGTCCAGACGAGGCTGGAAATCACTTTGAAGCGATTCACCGACATAGCGCCACGTTTTTTCCGCGCATTCTCTCCCTGCTCTTCCATAGCGCCCATAATGTCGTCACGTTCTGCTTCGTATATTTCATAGGCTTCGTAACTGTCGTCCATCAGGAGCAGGAGAATACTGTCCCATTCCTGTTCCAGCTTTACCTGGCCTACGCGCTGACCCGTTTTATTTTCATCAAAAATCACACGCCCTTTTATCTGCACACGCTTACCCTCGCGCCTGCCTTTTCCAACCGCGTCATAACCGCCCGTTTTATTCTGCAAAAGCTCGAGATTCAGTAAGCGCGCCGCATCATGTTCAGCAATCTCGCCACTCACGCCGGGTAAAGGCTTTCCCGTCGTGCGCTTAAACTCGGCAGCTAGCTTACGTGCTTCCGAGATTAAAGAGTCAACAGAATAAACGCCCATCGGTGTGTCTGGCTCTAGCCGCGACTAGCGGCTTTCCAGGTCCCTGATTTTTTTTTGTGCCGCTATCACACCGTCACTGTCACTTCTGGATGTTCTGGCATCAGCAATAATATGCCAGTTTTCAATTCGTAATCCGGGATTGTTGATAGACAATGTATTTGACTTTAAGGCGAGCTGTTCTGCCTGATACCCCTGCCCTTGCTGCAGACGAACGGCGGCCAGTTTACTCCAGAGCGTGGGGTTCCTGGGCTCAATTCGTAATGCCCTTTCCAGTGACGCTCCAGCCGCATCATTTTCACCTGCCTGACTATGAATATCTGACTGGTCGAGCAAGGCAAGGACAGCCGTATTGTTTGAAGACAGGCTCACAGTGTCTGCATCGATTGGCTGCATATCTGACATGGCAACCGGGTCCATGCCTTGCGGTTGCGCCAATGGAAATGCCTGCACATCACCTGCTGGTTTTTGCACATGAGTGGCCTGCGTCGTGTTATCTACAACCGGGGGTAATTGTTTAGGCATTTGCCTGCCGGGCAGCGTCACACAGGCGGGTAAAAATACGACAATAAGCAGATAAATTAAATTCTTCATTCAGAGTCCTCGTACCAGTTCGACATGTCTCCAGATCCGGTACAACTGTTGATTTCAGGCAGCGTACTATTCGATAGAAACGGCAATTGTACGGCATTCAAACAGGCTTTGCCTGCTATGGCGCCACGCTCAGTATCAATCGGATACCAGCGAATCGACTCGGGAATTGCCATCAGTACAGGTCGGGGGGCAATTTCCTCAAAGAGGTCCCCCCAAATACGTAACGCACCGCTTGATCCAGTCAGGCCCATCGGCTGGTTATCATCCCGTCCGACCCAGATAACGGCGAGTTTGTCGCCATCAAAGCCAGCGTACCAGCTGTCGCGCATATCATCCGTTGTCCCCGTCTTGCCAGCCAGCCCAAATTCCGATGAAAACCGCTGCCCAAGGTGGCGCGCAGTGCCCTGAGCCACGACACCCTGCATGGCCCGCGTGATAAGCACCGCTTCATCCGGTTCTATCGCGCGATGGACCTCCAGCGAATAACGCTGTAACTGTTCGCCAGAGCTACCCATGACGGCACGAATTCCCCGTAATGGGGTTCGGTAGCCACCACTGGCAAACGTCTGGTACATGCTGGTAATTTCCAGTGGACTCAATTCAACTGCGCCGAGGAGTAACGAGGGGTATGGGTTTAAATGCGTTTCTATCCCTAACCCCTCAATCGTTTTAATCACTCTGGACAAACCGACGTCAAGGCCTAATCGGGCAGTGGCTACATTATAGGATTTCGCTAATGCCTGATAAAGTGTTATCTGGCCGTGGAATTCCTGATCATAATTTTGTGGACTCCAGAGCGGTGCGCCTTTTTGCTCGACATGCAGTGGCTCATCGCTGATCAGACTAGCGAGCGTATATTGCTGAGGGAATTTTAATGCGGTTAGAAAAACGGCTGGCTTAATAAGGGAACCAACTGGCCGCATGGCATCGAGGGCCCGATTGAACCCAGCAAAGCCCGCTCTTCGACCACCTGCGAGTGCCAACACTTCTCCGTTACTGGCCTGTGTAACGATTGCAGCAGCCTGTAAATCTGGATGTGTCACATCCAGCGCATTCAGACGATTCGCGATACTCTTTTGCAATCCCCACTGGACCTGAGGATCAAGTGTTGTAAAGATTTTCAACCCCTCACTGGTTAAATCTGACTCGACATAGTCACGACGCAGCTGACGACGAACCAGGTCAATAAACCCAGGAAAAGACTGACTGGTTTCTTTTTTTACCTCAATCAGTCCTAGCGTTGCTGCCTGAGCGCGCTCTTCTTCCACATAATCAATGAGTCCATGTTCTCGCATAACACGTAAAACAAGATTACGGCGTTGCCTGGCATTTTCCGGGTGCCGACGAGGATCAAAAAAAGAGGGCCCCTTAACCATACCAACCAGCAGGGCAATCTGCTCGGTTGTTAACTCACCAGGCGGTCGCTGAAACAGATACCGACTACCCAGACCAAAACCATGAATTGCGCGTTGCCCATCCTGAGCCAGATAGATTTCGTTCAAATAGGCTTCCAGAATGTCCTTCTTGTCATAACGAATTTCTAACAGGATTGACATCAACGCTTCATTAATTTTTCGGGGATAACTGCGTTTATTAGTGAGAAAGAAGTTTTTTACCAGTTGCTGAGTTAACGTACTTCCTCCCTGAACCACTCCCCCCGCTTTCAAATTTGCCAGAGCGGCTCTTGCTATGCCGCGAATCGACACTCCGTGGTGCTGGTAAAAACTTCGGTCTTCAATAGCGATCAGGGTATCAGTCAACAATGCAGGAACATCTGTCAGCCGAAGTAATTCTCGATCCTCCTGACGTGCCGTATGTATACTGCCAATTTCTAATGGATCAAATCGCACTAATGAGAAAGCTTGTTCATCTCTTGCCCCATCAAGTGCAACAATTTTTCCACCAGAAAAATTGATATAGACATTTCGCGAAGGCTCCTCTCCATCCCAGAAAGCAAAAGGACGGGTCATTACATGGAAATCAGCACCCGATCGGGAAACTTCTCCAGCCTGGTCAACCTGATGGGTAAATCGGTACCCCATCGCTTTCAGTTCAGCGCTGAACCGATCAGCATTCAGGCGTTGACCTTCAAAGATTTCCAGAGGACGGGCATAAACCCGGGCGGGCAAAGACCAGCGCTTACCTTCAAACTGGTTGTATACTTTTGAATCGAGATAGATGCCATAGCCGATGGCAAGCAACAAAATAATCAAAAACACCCGAAACCATAATGTGTGGAAAAAAGATTTCCCCAGACGTTTTTTCCTGGCTTTTTTTCTGACAGTCTGTGTGCTTCGTTTACGGGTTTTTTTGGCCATCGAGTCGGTTCATTCTGGGTTAAACAGGCGGGTAAAATGGTCGCTATAGTAACAACTCCCCAAATCAGCGGACACAGTATACCGCTCAACGCCAACCAGGTGCA
>JAZGER010000073.1:0-4993 GCA_036478835.1 Gammaproteobacteria bacterium
GACAGTTTTCGTCCAGTGTTTCTACCTGAGTGCGAGCAACCGGGTCTTTAATATCTTTCACTCCACCGGCGCGTTTAGTGGTAGGTACATTATGATCAGGAACAGCGAGAATTGAATCCGTCCTCCAGGGCTGCCGCCTGGCCAAACGCAGACCTTCAAACGCCTGCGGAGACGTCACTTCATGAACCAGGTGACGGTCAATATAGAGCAAGGCTGTCCCATCTTCTTCGCGGACTAAATGCGCATCCCACAACTTATCATATAAGGTTTTCATACTGACACTCTCCAATCGGACAGGGAGAGCATACGGCCCAACGATTGATAACTCCAATTTATAATTGTAATATATTGCATTCCAAACAGGAATATATGACAACAAGGCTACCCATGGATATCTCTGCGTTAAAAGCGTTTATTGCAGTCGCCGAAACCGGCTCGTTCTCTCGAGCTGCTGAAGCGTTGTTTCTGACACAACCTGCCATTAGCAAGCGAATTCGCTCTCTCGAAAACGAATTAAATACAAAGCTGTATGATCGCATTGGCCGAACTGTTGCACTGACCCAGGCAGGTAACACCCTGCTGCCCCGCGCAAAAAAAATACTGCTTGATCTTGACGACAGTATTCGCAGCATCCATAACCTGAATGAAAGTGTGACAGGGAAACTTCGCTTTGCGACTAGCCACCATATTGGCCTGCACCGTTTACCGCCAGCGTTACGGACTTTTAGTCAGCAATACCCGGAGGTGCAACTAGGCATTTCCTTCATGGATTCAGAAAACGCCTGTCAGCTTGTAGAAACCGGGGCGCTAGAGCTCGCTATTGTCACCTTGCCGCTAACCCCGTTACCGGGTTTGAAAACTCAGCTAATCTGGGAAGACCCGCTATCAGTTACCGTTCTAAAATCGCATCCATTGGCCCGAAATAAAACGCTGCAATTAACTGACCTTGCCGATCACCGGGCTATCCTTCCTTCACCCAATACGTTTACCCGGCAAATTGTGGACGGTGCATTCGAGAAGCTTCATCTCAAACTTGATGTCTATCTTTCCACAAATTACCTAGAGACTATCAAAATGCTGGTCTCAATTGGCATTGGCTGGAGCGTGCTACCTGAAACGATGATCGATAAAAACATCGTCAGCCTCAAAGTGAAAGAAATTGGATTAAAACGTTCACTGGGCATTGTCTACCACCGCGAGCGCAGCTTATCGAATGCTGCCCGGCAGTTCATAGCAGGTTTAACCTGACAGCTACCGCAAGGCGGCGCGTTAAATAGAATCAAAAAACATATTGCGCCTGCACAAATAATTCGTTTTCGTCATTACCTTTGACACCTTTCATATTATCATTTAGACGGTAACTGGTCTGTAACTTGATGTCATGTTGATGGATAAACCAGTTAATACCGACCGATGTTCTTGCCCATTCCTCGGCGTAATTATCAGCATCCTGCAGCTGGTAACCAAGCACCAGCTCCAACTTGCCTGGCATCACCATATAGCCGCCTTCGACTGCCCGGCTTTCAAGATCAGTCGAGCCATTTTCATACAGGCCTGATGTACGAATAACATCTGAAGTATCTGCGCTAAAGCGATTGTATTGTGTGTCCACAGAAAAACCATTGGCGCGGAAAGCACCGCTCAGCTCAAAACCAGTGACATCACTGATATCGTTACTTCCTGCCGTCTTATCCTCAAAATCACCATCATTACTCCAGGTAAACGCAGCCAGTCCTATCGTTGCTTTCATGTCTCCCTTGAAATCACCCTGGGAAAACTTTAAACGGCCAAAAGGATGAAAATCAACACGCCCACCAAAGATCCAGCCTTCATTGAAATCATCCTTTGCATTGACCGGACTGTCGAAATCCAGCTTACTGCTAGATGGATCGATGGCTGCCTGTGAAATTGCAGCGCCCCAGGTAATTTTTTTATCCGTATTATGACCCGACACGTGTATCCCCAGGTTGCGACTGGGTGTTCCATAATTATGGTTACCAACAAAGGTGCGCTCCACCAACTGTTGTTTCTTAGACGAACTCAGAAGCTCCCTGGAGAACGGGAAGCTGGCATTACCAATTTTGATTTTTATGCCATCAAAGCCGGTATATTCCATGTAAGCATCCTTGATAGAAATTTCGTTCTCATTATTCGCTTTACCCAGGTCAAACTGAAATTTCCCCTTCCAGTCTTTATGCAGGCTACCTTCAATAAACGGCCGCAGACGGCGCAAAAAGACAGTATCAGAATCCGCTCCATCGTCTGGATCATTCTTATGATACTGCATTTGAATACGGCCGCCGATTTTAACAAATGCACCGTCTTCTTGATAGACAGTGACACCGCCAGCAAATAAAGGCGCAGGCAGGCTTAGGGTGATGACAGCCATAACAGTTCGTACTTTCTTACCTATTGGGCAACTCATTCTGAACTCTCTCCTCATTAAAATTTTGCGCTTCAACTGTCGGCATCTGGCGGGTTAAAACGGCCACCAACTTTTATCCAGTTCTGATGAACAACGAGATAACTGGAAACGATATTTTTTTGACTGCTGCTTAACTTTTTTGGCCACTCTCATTAACCAGGGTTTTTTCCGATAGCTCTTCCGTTGATAGCCTCCTTGCCCTTCATGGTATGCAAGGTATTGGTTATATGCATCATCTTTCGCTATACCTGCTTTTTGATATGACTGGTGGCCGTACCAGCCGATAAAATCGGTCACATCGGAGAAATCATCCCTGCCCGCCCTTCGATTACCACTATCCTTTTTGTATCTTTCCCAGGTGGCATCCAGTGATTGCCCATACCCGTAAGCTGAAGAAGGACGCTTCCAGGGGATCACCCATAATAATTTTGTTCGGGCGGGTTTCGCATCGTGTACAAAATGCGACTCCTGATAAATGATGGCAAGTTGCACATCGACAGGAACCCCCCATTTGCCATAACTCTTCAGCGTATCTTTATACCAGCCATTTTTTTCTTCGAAAATCGCGCAACTATCATTGAGGTTTTTTGGCGGTGCGGTTGCACAGCCTGCGAGCAACAACAAAAACAACCCTGCGGATTTATAGTGCATATTTCACTCTTTAGACGAACCTGTTTTCTCTTCTGTGAGTAACATGAAAACCCGGTAAAGAACGATAATGCTAAACAGGCCTGCAAATGACACGAGGGTTTGTGACAAGATACCGAGAATGACATTCTGTTTGGCAGGATTGAGTAAGGCATTCACCAATTTCCCAAACACAATAACGGGCACAATAGCCACCAGAAGAACGGCCAGCAATGGCCAGAAGTTTCCTTCGCTCCAATGATAGCTTTCCCTCATTGCCTCGAGTGTAGAGAGACCTTTTACGATAACGAAGTATTCTGATAGCGCAAGGCGTACAGCAATCCAGACACCGGGAATGATGTAGGCGTATAAGCCGAACACCACCAGGATAGCCACAGAAAAACTGACTATGAAAACAGGTAGCCAAAGTATGATCGCTTTAGCAAGCAAGGATTTATAATTTAACGGAGTTCCAGACGATTTACTCTGAATATAGAGTATCAGCACAGCCGTATAAAACGGTTTAAAAAGCAACCCGATCATCCAGGAAACCGGCAACTGCTTATTGCCTTCCGACGAGCTCAAAAAAAACAGCTCACCCAGACTTGCAATCAATAACAAGGGAATAAATAAAATAATCAGGTCAGGCAAACTCGCCCGAAAAAAACGGAAAGCATCCACGAGGATCAGGCGTGGCTCTAGTGTATTCATTGGCATTTTATTTTTTCATACCCATAAAAAATCCCTGCCTCGGCAGGGATTTTAGCAGTAAAAGATCGCTTTATTTTCTCAACAAATCTCTGATCTCTTCAAGTAAAACTTCCTGCTTTGGCGGTGGAGTTGGTGCTGCTTCCTCTTTTTTCTTTAGAGAGTTAAGCGCTTTAATCATCATAAATATAGCGAATGCGATAATCAAAAAATCCAGCGCAGTCTGAACAAAACTACCCCATTTCAATACGACTTCTGGTGCATCTGCAGTCGCAGCCTGGATAGTATGGCCTAGATCTGCAAAATTGACGCCGCCCATTAATACACCAATTGGCGGCATAATAATATCAGAAACCAATGAAGAAATAATTTTGCCGAAAGCACCACCAATGATGATACCCACCGCCATATCCATTACATTGCCTTTCATCGCAAAGTCTTTAAATTCTGCCATCATACCCATCGTTGAATCTCCTTAATTAAGAATTAGTAATATACTGATTGAATTAACAATTTATTCTGTATAAATCCCAACTAATCGTACCGTTTTAATTTATGGAATACAATCAGCGCAGAGGTAGATCAATATCTAGCGAAATCAGCTTTTGGGTATCAAATGATGGTGTGGATATTCTCGCTTCCAGTGCAAGCGTTCTTCCATGCGAGGACTCGCGTAAACAGTACCATCTGTCGCAATGATTAACAGCGCCTGAACGCCCATTTTTCTGGCCAGTGCTGACCAGTTTTCCACACCATTCACCAGAAAAACAACGGCAGCCACATTCGCCACCGTTGCAGAGTCATGCACGACTGTCACAGACTGGATATCCATCACGGGTAGGCCTGTTCGTGAATCGATAACGGGTCGGTAGAGTGTGTCTTTATCACTAATGGGTTTATCAAAGGCACTAACCGTTACCACTGCTTCTTCGCTAATATCTTCAATAGACCCCAGAATGTATTCATGGTTAGCAGGAGAAACCTCTACCCACCAGGGATGGCCACCTCGAGAACCGATAGTGCGTGTGCTGCCTTTAAACTGAATCATCGCGTTTTGTACGCCACGATTTTTCAGCCGCTCCATCCCTCTATCTAGCGCAAACCCACGAATGATATCGCCAAATTCCAGTTGCACAGCAGGGTTTTTACTGGAGACTTGACTGCCGTCGAAACGCAGGTCGTTCATCGAAGGCTTTCGGTTAATAATATTTTTTTTCCTGCGATTAATTAAAT